>NZ_AUIZ01000008.1:0-188245 GCF_000423965.1 Butyrivibrio sp. VCB2001
TGGGTTCAGAACGTCGTGAGACAGTTCGGTCCCTATCCGGCGCGGGCGTAGGATATCTGAGAGGAGCTGTCCTTAGTACGAGAGGACCGGGATGGACGGACCGCTGGTGTATCAGCTGCACCGCCAGGTGCATAAGGCTGGGTAGCCACGTCCGGAAGGGATAAACGCTGAAGGCATCTAAGCGTGAAGCCCCCCTCAAGATGAGATATCCCTCCTTTATGGAGTAAGACCCCTTGGAGAGTACGAGGTTAGATAGGCACAAGGTGTAAGCACGGTAACGTGTTCAGCTGATGTGTACTAATAGGTCGAGGGCTTATCCAAAAAGCAAAGGTTAGAGACGGATCTAAGAGATTTCAGTGTTCGGTTTTGAGGGTACAATTTTTTATTGCATTTTTAAACGAAATACAAAATTTATAAAAAACTTATAAATCAAATCTTAAAAGACGGACAACTGCCCGTCTTTTTTGTTTTTTTGTATTTATTTGTAAAAAATTATGATATACTTAATGAGGATATTTAAATAATTTTCAATCGGTTTTATGTTAGTTTTTAACTTAAATTTCTTACGTGAGGTGAGCGAATGGAATCAAAAATCCTGCTTGAAAGCGGCAACAACGAGTTAGAAGTACTTGAGTTTAAAATCGATGATCACTGCTACGGAATCAACGTTGCAAAGATTAAAGAGATTATTGTTTATCAGGAAGTGACGCCTGTACCCAACGCCCACCCTAGTATAGAAGGTATATTTATGCCTCGTGATACTATGATCACGGCTATCGATCTTAGAAACTGCTTGCAGCGTGGCGCTTCTAAGGCTGGCGGATTATTCATTATCACAAACTTCAACAAACTTGATATTGCGTTCCATGTTGACTCTGTAGTTGGTATCCACAGAGTATCATGGGCTGATATTATTAAGCCTAATGCTACAATTTCAAAGGCTGAAGAGAGTATTTCAACAGGTATCATCAAGTTTGAGAATCAGCTGATCATTATCCTCGATTTTGAGAAGATCGTATCTGATATCAATCCTAATACCGGTCTTAATATGGATGCTCTCGGAGACATCGGATCCCGTCCTCGTAATGAGGTTCCTATTGTTCTTGCTGAGGATTCACAGCTTCTTAATAAGCTTATCGTTGATTCCCTTAACAAGGCAGGATACAACAACGTAAGACATTTCGAAAACGGAAAGCTTGCGTATGACTATATCAAAGCTTGTAAGGACAGAAACGAGCTTGATAAAGTTAAATGCATCATAACTGATATTGAGATGCCTATTATGGATGGACACAGGCTTACAAAGCTCATTAAGAGCGATGATGCTACCAAGGATATACCGCTTATCATTTTCTCATCCCTTGTTAATGAGGAAATGCGCAGAAAGGGAGAATCCCTTGGAGCTGACAGACAGTTATCAAAACCTGAGATTGGAAATCTCGTATCTGTAATTGATGAACTAGTAAATGCAACGGATGGCTGATATTAACTGATCCCAACTCCCTTTGCTAACTCAGTTATGAAAACATGTTTTCAATGACTGCTTTGGTAAAGGGAGATTTTTTTATTAAACGGGGTAATGATTATGGAAAAGAGCCTGTCAGAATATATAAACGAAAGCGATATGCTTGTTATTGGAATTGGTAGTGAATGGGACTGGATAAAAAAGGGTATTAAGAAAGACCTGCGATACCAGGAACTGCGTAAATACTGCGATGAAGAAGAAAACGCCTGGCTTTGGCCCATAGTTGAGTTTGAATATGGCTATTACAATAACGATGAGAGAATAGACGAAGCTTATAAAGGCCTTAGAAAATTAGTAGGGCAAAAGAGCTATTTCCTCGTTTCTGATATTTTTATTCAGGACGCTTTTTTAAATGGCTTTGAAGAAGAAAACTGTGTTTATCCCTGCGGTAATTACAGATATCTTCAGAGCAATGACCCTGAGGAAGAACTCATAGAAGTTACCAAATCAGAAGATTTTCAGGGAATAGTAAGCAGGATACATAAGATAATTACTGAAAGAAATGGCATACTGGGAGAGGAAGAAACCTTTTATAAACCATTTTTTGACGGAAAATTATTATATCTTAACCAAAAACGCGAAGAATATAGTAAAATTAAATATAACGAGAGAGCTTATTTATATTATTGGGATAAGTATCAGCAATATCTTTCAAGCACCTTGGGTAAAAACCTGCTGATTCTTGAGCTTGGTGTTTCCCTGGATTATCCCACTGTTATAAGATGGCCTTTTGAGAAGGTTACCTTTATAAATAAAAAGGCTCATCTTATCAGAGTACACGAAAAGCTGTTTCATCATACCCCCGAAATAAAAGTAAAAACCGATTCTATACAGATGAATTCGGTTAATTATATTTTGCAGGAGAGTGAAGGGCTATGAATTCGAACAACGAGGAGTATCTCGACAGTTTACTTAATTCCGCTCAAAAATCGAATAGCAACAACCCTCAGTCTGCACTTAGCAGAATGTCCTCTATGCGTAATTCCTCCGGTTCACCAAGTGGATCAGGGGATATTGGCGCGCTTGTAAATAATTCAAATGGCAATAAAGATCTGGATGAGATCGGAAGTATCCTCAGTAAGCTTGATGCTGATGAGATCGTAGATGACAGGATGGCAGATCTTTTAGATGATATTGAATCTCCTACGGATCCGGCTGTTCCGGTGTTCAGAGTTGGCGCAGATCCTACGAGTGATGATGTAAGAGACCCTGAGGAAATAGCACTTGATGAAGCTATTGCCGATGCCGAGAGAATGGATGCAGAGATCCAGAGCGGCAAATTTGACGGAATGCCGGCCAATACCGGAGCACCTCTTGTCGATACCACGGAGGGAGATGACGCTCTTTTAGAAATGGCTCCGGAGGTTTCGCTTCCGGAGGATAATCAGGTTATTTTGGAAAAAGATGCAAGCTCCGATGCAGATCAGACTCCTGAAGAGATTCTGACAGATCTTTTGGATGATATGCCTGACGGATCACTGATGAATCCGGGCGAAGAGGATATGCAGGACAGTCTCAGCGAAGTTCTCGATAATATGAAGGAAGAGGGCGAGGATGAGGCTGCACAGCAGGAGGCAAATCCGGAAGAACTAAATGTAGATAACCTTTCGCTTGATGATCTTGAAAATGCCATGGATGAGATGGCCGGCGCTGATGTTCAGGCAAAAGAACCTCCGGCAGATGCAGGGAGTGCGCCTGATGAGAAAAAAGATGAATTAGATGATATAGATCTTTCAGGATTTACTCTGGATGGAGGAGAACCTGAAGAGCATAATCTTGAGGCAGCACCTGAAGCTGCCCCGGAAGAATCTGATGCACCACCAATAGAAATCGACCTGAATTCATTTTTGGAATCGCCCGATGATGCAGGCAGTGATGAAAAGAGCGCAGAAGCACCTGCAGCTGATGCACCTGCTGAAGATAGCGGTGATGTTTCTCTGGATTCTATATCTGAGGATGACTTTAATCTGGATGCCCTGGAAGCCAGCCTTGATAATCTTCTTGGTGCTGATGAAGGAGATACAAGCGCTACAGACGGAGAAGTAGCAGCCCTTGCAGAAGTTGCGGAATCCAACGCCGCTGCCGGTGAGGAATCAGGCGGTGAAGAAGTATCCATGCAGGATCTTGATGCTCTTATGAACTCTCTCGCAAATGATGAGATTGAGGACATAGAGAGCACAGCTGCCAAGGATGAAGAGACAGGACATGCAGAGGAATCTGAGATTCCTAAGGAAGATATACTTGATGCGCTGACAGAGGATGGCTTTGGTGATGAAGGAGCCGGTGAGCCGTCTCTTGAAGAACTTGCATCAATACCTGAGAGGAGTAAGGACGACTCCGGAGAAGAGGGTGAAAAGCCCTCAAAAGGTAAGAAAAAGAAAGAAAAGAAGGGCGATAAAGGCGATAAAGAAAAGAAGCCCGGCTTTTTTGCAAGACTGTTACAGGCTCTTACTAAAGAGGATGAAGAAACCGAGAATGAGGGCCTTGCAAGCCTGACTGAAGAAAATCAGCAGGTGCTTGATGAGCTTGGCGAAGGCGGAGCTCCAAAGGGCAAGAAAAAGAAAGAAAAGAAGGAAAAGAAGCCCAAAGAGAAGAAGCCAAAGAAGGAAAAGCCACCGAAGGAAAAGAAGCCTCCGAAGCCCAAGAAGGAGAAAAAGCCAAAGCCTCCTAAGGATCCCGGAGCTCCTGAAAAGGCTATTTCACCTAAGAAGATTGCTATTTCCGGAATATTCGCAGCGAGCCTTGGTATTCTCATTATGATACCTGCTCTTGTTCTTCCTGACAGGATTGCTTCAGAGAGAGCAGAGACAGCGTATACTCACAGAGAATATACCACAGCCTACAAGATGCTCTACGGAAAAGACATGACGGAGAAGGAGACTGTTATCTATGAGCAGTCAAGAGTTCTTGCCTGGGCACAGAGGTATCTCGACGGATATGACAATTACACCGCTATGAATATGAAGGAAGAAGCGCTTGATATGCTTCTTATGGCCAAGAGGAATAAGGAAGTTCTTTTAGCGGAAGCTGAAAAGTATAGTGTTGAAATTGAAGTTAAGAGCGTGTACGATAGTATAGAATCGTTGCTTTCAGAGAGTTATGGTCTGTCAGAGGCAGACGTTGAGGAGATTAACTCGATCAAGAAGGATAGAGATTATACTATCAGACTCATGGAGATTGTAGGGACTCTGGAGTCGTAACTGCTTTGAGGCATCGATACCTGGGAAGGGAGAAGATGCCAGTGGTAGCAATTATCGACTATGATGCAGGAAATATAAAGAGTGTTGAGAAGGCCTTTGAGTATCTTGGGGCAGACACAGAAGTTACCAGAGATTCTGAAACTATCTTCAGAGCAGACCATGTAGTTCTTCCGGGAGTCGGCGCTTTTGGCGATGCCATGAGCCGTATCAGGGAGTATGGTCTTGAGAACATAATAAATGAAGTTGTAAAAAAGGGAGTCCCCTTTTTGGGAATATGCCTGGGTCAGCAGCTTTTATTCGATTCCAGTAAGGAGTCGGAGGGAGCTCGTGGCCTGGGCATTTTGCGTGGTGAGATAATAGATATTCCGGATAAGGATGATAAGGGAAACTCATACAAGATTCCGCAGATTGGCTGGAATAGTCTTAAGATCACAGAAGGCGCAAGGCTATTTAAAGGGATTTCAGGTGAACCTTATGTATATTTTGTTCACTCATACTATCTGAAGGCTGCAGACAGATCCATTGTAGCAGCCACTACAGACTATTCTGTAACAATAGATGCCTCTGTAGAGTGCGGAAATGTCTTTGCCTGCCAGTTCCATCCTGAGAAGAGCGCAGATGTTGGAATGCAGATACTGGATAACTTTTTACACATATAGGAGCAAAAAGTATGCTTACAAAGAGAATAATTCCCTGCCTTGATGTAAACAACGGCAGGGTTGTAAAGGGAATAAATTTCGTAAATCTTAAGGATGCAGGAGATCCGGTATCTGTCGGTGAAGCCTATTCCAAGGCAGGAGCCGATGAGCTGGTTTTCCTCGATATCACTGCTTCCAATGAGAGAAGAGCTACCGTAGCCGACATGGTAAGGGAAGTGGCCAAAAAGGTCTTTATCCCGTTTACCGTTGGTGGAGGAATCAGGACTGTTGATGATGTCAGGGCAATCCTCAGAGAAGGCGCCGATAAGGTGGCTGTCAATTCTGCTGCCATAGACAGACCGGAGCTAATTGCAGAGGCTGCTGAGAAGTTCGGAAGCCAGTGCGTTGTTCTTGCAATTGATGCCAAGAGGCGTGAGGACGGAAATGGCTGGAGCGTATATAAATTCGGCGGAAGAATAGATATGGGTCTTGATGCCGTAGAATGGGCTAAGAAGGGCGTAGAGCTTGGAGCAGGCGAGATTCTCCTTACAAGTATGGACTGTGACGGAACCAAGAACGGTTACGATATAGAGCTTACAAGAGCTGTAGCCGATGCTGTTTCTGTACCGGTTATTGCTTCCGGCGGAGCGGGAGAGTTGTCTCACTTTTATGATGCACTTACAGAGGGCGGAGCTGACGCGGCTCTTGCTGCCTCTCTTTTCCATTATAAAGAGTTTGAGATCAATCAGGTAAAAGAGTACCTCGCAGGGAAAGGAGTTCAGGTCAGATGGGGATGATAGAAGGCGACTGGCTTGAAGCAGTTGGCGGTGAGTTTAAAAAGCCGTATTATAAGAACCTTTATGAATTTGTAAAAAATGAATACAGCACACATGTGGTATATCCACCATCTGAGGATATATTCAATGCTCTGCATTTTACGCCTCTTAAGGACGTGAAGGTACTGATACTCGGTCAGGATCCGTATCATGAGCCGGGACAGGCACACGGACTCTCATTTTCCGTGCTCCCGGGTAAGGCTGATACACCGCCGTCACTTCAGAATATATATAAAGAGCTTAATGATGATCTTGGGTGCTATATACCTAATAACGGATATCTTAAGAAATGGGCTGACCAGGGTGTTCTTATGCTGAACACTGTTCTGACGGTCAGAGCGCATGCTGCCAATTCCCATCAGGGAAAAGGCTGGGAGCAGTTTACGGATGCCATAATCCAGGCTGTTAACAAGAAAGACGAGCCTGTTGTTTATATGCTCTGGGGAAGACCAGCACAGATGAAGAGATCAATGCTCAATAACCCCAAGCACCTGGTCCTTACAGCACCTCATCCAAGCCCTTTATCTGCCTACAGAGGATTCTTTGGCTGCAAGCATTTCAGCAAGGCTAACGAGTTCCTGAAAGCAAATGGCCTTGAGCCAATTGACTGGCAGATAGAGAATATTTAAGTTTACTCTTGCAATATAGCACACCAACGTGTTAAAGTTTGAGGTAAGTTTTTATTGTATGAGTACCAGGAGGATATTATGAAAAAACCTTTTGTAACCCTGGAGCAAGTCCAGGAGATCGTTAAAACCTACCCGACACCTTTTCACATCTATGATGAAGAGGGCTTTACCAAGAATGCCAAGGCAGTATATGAGGCTTTTTCATGGAATAAGGGATTTAAGGAATATTTCGCAGTAAAGGCAACACCTAACCCAAGACTTATGGAGATCTTAAAGAGCCTTGGATGCGGCTTTGACTGCTCATCAATGACAGAGCTTATGCTCAGCAATGCTATCGGGGCAACAGGAGAGGACATCATGTTCTCATCCAACGATACTCCCCCTGAAGAGTTCGTATATGCTGACAAGCTTGGAGCAATCATAAATCTTGATGATTTCACTCACATTGATTTTCTTGAAAAGACAATTGGCAAAATCCCTGAGACCATCTCATGCAGATACAATCCCGGCGGAGTATTCACCATGGCCAATCAGATCATGGATAACCCCGGAGATTCCAAGTACGGAATGACTAAGGATCAGCTCTTTGAAGCATTTAAGATCCTCAAGGAGAAAGGTGCCAAGAGATTTGGTATTCACGCATTCCTTGCCAGCAATACCGTAACCAATGATTATTATCCTGAGCTTGCCGGACAGCTCTTTGAGCTTGCTGTGGAGCTTCAGAACAAGACAGGTGCCAAGGTGGCATTTATCAACCTCTCAGGTGGTGTAGGCGTTGCATATAAGCCTGACCAGGAGAGTAATGACATCGCTGCAATCGGAAGAGGCGTTCGTGAGCAGTTCGAGAAGATCCTCGTTCCCGCAGGAATGGGAGACGTGGCTATCTTCACTGAGATGGGCAGATATATGATGGCTCCTTACGGCGCTCTTGTTACAAAGGCAATCCATGAGAAGCACATCTACAAGGAGTACATCGGTGTTGATGCCTGTGCTGTAAACCTCATGAGACCTGCTATGTACGGCGCATATCACCACATCACCGTCCTTGGCAAAGAGGATGCACCTCTTGATCACGTATATGACGTAACCGGCTCACTTTGTGAGAACAATGATAAATTTGCAATTGAGAGAGCACTTCCCAAGATCGATAAGGGAGATTATCTCTTTATCCACGACACGGGAGCTCACGGATTCTCAATGGGCTACAACTACAACGGCAAGCTCAAGAGCGCAGAACTACTTCTTAAGAAGGATGGAAGCGTAGAGCTTATCAGAAGAGCTGAGACTCCAAGAGATTATTTTGCTACTTTCGATGGCCTTAAAGTGTATGATAAGTTAAAAGAAATCATGGATAACGAAGGCGTATAAAGTTTATGAAAGTTGATGAAAAGTTATGATGGACACTCAGATACAGGAGTTTACAAGGTATCTCAAAAGTGTAAAAAAGACTTCCGATAACACCGTTATTTCCTATAAAAGAGACCTGGAGAGAATGGTCTCTTACATGGAGAGAAGAGGAATAACCGATGTTAAGGACATAACTCAGGATCGTCTTTTGGATTACGCAGGGAGCCTTCAGGATGAGCATTTTGCTGCGTCGTCCATAACAAGGCACTACACCTCGATCAAGGCTTTCTTCCGTTACATGCTTGAAAACGGCAATATTGATGATAATCCGGCGGAGACACTAAAGAGTCCTCAGATAGAGAAGAAGGGACCAAGAGTACTGACTACGGTAGAAATTGAGGACCTTCTGAGCCAGGACTTTGGCAGCGATGCCAAGGGAATCAGAGACAGAGCGATACTCGAGCTCATGTATGCGACAGGCCTTAAGGCATCGGAAGTTATAGGGCTTAAGTTGTCAAATGTTGACCTTAGCCTTAGCTGTATAAGGATTACGGGAAGTGGCAAGAACGCCAAGGAAAGGCTCGTGCCTTACGGCAGAAAAGCCAAGGATGCACTTGGAAGCTATCTTTTAAAGGCAAGAGCAGAGCTCCTTGAAGGTGATGAAGATGACGAGACGGTTTTCCTTAACTGCAGCGGAACACCAATGAGCAGACAGGGACTGTGGAAGCTGATAAAGACCTATGTAAAGAAGGCAGGGATCAATTCAGATATTACACCTTTTACTTTAAGGCATTCCTTTGCTGTGCATCTGGTTGACAACGGAGCGGATGTATCATCGGTTCAGGAACTGATGGGATATTCGGAGAGTAATACAATATCCAGATATATTAAGAAGAAAGATAATTCAAAAGACCCATTCGCCTGGGCAAGGATTAGAAACTAAAAAGAGCCCTAGGGACGGAGTCAGTGGCTCATTTTCAGAATTTTCTGAAAATGAACCCCTGACTCCGTCCCCAGGGCTCATTTCAATGTCATGACATTTCTGCGATATCAAGAAGAAGTCTTTCTGTGTCGTCCCATCCAAGACATGGATCTGTGATGGACTTTCCGTAGATTCCCTCGCCAATCTTCTGACAGCCTTCCTCAATGTAACTCTCGATCATAACGCCCTTTACAAGCTTCTTGATGTCGGGGTTGTGGTTTCTTGAGTGAAGGACTTCTTTTACAATTCTGATCTGTTCCTTGAACTGCTTGTTGGAGTTGTTGTGGTTGGCATCAATGATGGCAGCCGGATTAACGATTTCTCTCTGCTCATAGAGCTTAAGAAGAAGGCTTAAGTCCTCGTAGTGGTAGTTGGGAAGCGACTGGCCATGCTTGTTGCTGGAGCCCCTGAGTACGCAGTGTGCAAGAGGATTACCGTTGGTATTTACTTCATAGCCTCTGTAAACGAAGGTGTGAGGCTGCTGAGCTGCATAAACGGAGTTGAGCATAACGCTTAAGGTTCCGCTGGTGGGATTCTTCATTCCGGCAGGAACATCAAAGCCGCTGGCTGTCATTCTGTGCTCCTGGTCCTCAACGCTTCTGGCACCGATGGCCACATAGGAGAGGATATCTGCAACATAGCCCCAGTTCTCGGGGTAGAGCATCTCGTCGGCTGCTGTAAGACCAGATTCCTCGATGGCCTTAATCTGCATGTGTCTCATGGCAACAAGGCCTGCTCTGAAATCTGTCTTGCCCTCAGGATCGGGCTGAGAGGTGATTCCCTTATAGCCATCGCCCGTTGTACGAGGCTTGTTGGTATAGATTCTGGGGATAAGGATGAGTTTGTCCTTAACCTTATCGTTTAATTTGCCAAGGCGTGATACGTAATCGCAGACAGCGTCCTCGTTGTCGGCAGAGCATGGGCCTACAACAACCAGGAACTTGTCGCTCTTTCCTGTGAATACGTCAGCAATCATGGCGTCTCTCTCTTTTTTGAGTGCTGTCAGCTCCTTGCCAAGGGGATACTCATGTCTGATCTCCTCGGGAGTAGGGAGCTTTTGTATATATTCAAAAGACATTTCTATTCCTCCAAATTTAATAGTCGAGTTTCACTATAGCACTTTAAACCGTAAAAGTAAAGCTAATTCTTCATCAGTAATATCATAGAGCGAAGCGACTATTTTATCAATCTCTGCAGGATCCGGCTGCATTGTAAGCTCAGAAAGCCTCTTTTGGTCAGCTTCAGAGCACTTTGCGATAGGGAGCATTTCAAGAGCAGAGCGCAGAACCTTCATGTTTCTGAACCTGTGTCTGTAATAAAAGCTCATGACTGAGGAATTCAGGATTGCCATAATATATCTGGCATTATAGCCGCTCATATGCGGAATGATGATATTTGCGCTGTTCAGGGAAACAAGCCCTTCTTCATCAATGGCAATCACCGGTTCATCAG
Organism: Butyrivibrio sp. VCB2001; assembly: GCF_000423965.1. Lineage (NCBI taxonomy): Bacteria > Bacillati > Bacillota > Clostridia > Lachnospirales > Lachnospiraceae > Butyrivibrio > Butyrivibrio sp. VCB2001. The sequence goes on from NZ_AUIZ01000008.1 coordinate 10,610, forward strand.
CTATAAATCTGTAAAAGAGCTTTTCCTTTGCCCTATAGAACCTCTCCGGAGCACATTGCTGAAAATTCTCCGGGGTAAATCGCAGGTATTTCCTAGCCGGAAACAGTGAATACTTCGTCAGCTCTTTTCCTGTAATCACAGGTTCGTAGCCGGCAAGAGCCGTATCGGAGAGCAGAGTCTTGTTGGAGCCGGTTACAATGCCAAGGGCAAAGTCTGCATTGCCTTCCAAGGTAAAATGGGGCGCTGACTCAATCTTTTTCAAAAGAGCATACTCCGTATCGTCACAGATAAGCTGGAAACTTGAAGATGCAAGGTGTCCCGAGTCAGCAGTAAAGCTCTTTTTGGTGATGATCTCAGATTTTCTTGATTTCGAAAAAGAGACCGCGGTCTTATAGTCTTTAGCTTTTTTGGATGTCTTTTTCAGTGTCAGTATCACGCATGGGCACTGGACCTTATCAAATACCTCACCGAGATAATGGATTGACAGAACCTGTGCTTTCCCCAGCATGAGGCTGCGAATGGCCGTGTGGAGCCTGACATCCAGTATCGACTCCGGTAGGAGAAAAGACATTACTCCGTTATCTGCAAGGCTTTCAAGGCTCTTTTCTATAAATAATGAGAAGGACTCGGGATTCTTGTCGCCGGTATAGGAGACAAAAAGCTCTTTTAGCACCTTTTGCTCATTTTTAGAATACACGAATCCCCAGGGCGGATTGCCAATCATCAGGTCAAAATGATCGCCTGAATTATTTTTTAAAAAATCCTGCAACAAAATGTGACTTTTGATTGTATCTAAATTAGAAGCGGTTCTTATATTGTATTTAAGGACCAGATTGATCCTGGCTATGGCGACAGCTTCCGGGTCTATATCAGAGCCATAAACGTTCTTTGGTAGCAGACCTTTTGGAAGGCGAAGCAGGAAATTTCCTGTGCCACAGGCGGGATCCATCAGCTTCATATCGGAAGGCAGATCTTTGGGGAACGCTTCATCTACGATCTTGTCCACCACGTAGAAAGGAGTGTAGTAGGAACCGGTGGATTTCTTTTCCTGAAGACGGCGGAGCGAGATATAGAGCATGCCCAGGGTATCCTCCCCCTCAATATAACTTAGAGGATACTTGTCCAAAAGAGTGACAGGAAGGGCTCTCTGAGCCTTTCCCAAAAGGGAATCTATAACGCCTGCCGGAATGTCTTTTGACTTGCAAAAAGAGCGTGCGTAGGCATGGATAATGTCACGGATGTTGATGTGCTTACCGGTCAGCTCGACAATAAGAGCTTTTATAATTGGATAATTTGGTGAATTGCTGTCGATGTAGGACTTTGGTATATAGTTTTCGCTATTCCTGGTCTTGTTGCGACGGCTTTTTAAGTATTCGGAAGTGTCAAGGGTTTTGTGAAGGCGCATGATATCAGCCCTTAAAAAGACATAGGGACGCCTTGAGATGCAGGAGAGCTTTCCAAGCTTTACCCAGTTTTTGACGGTAGCTTCTGAAATTCCTAGGATCTCGGAGGCCTTTGATATGCTGATTGTCTCGTTGTCTAAATCTTTTTTGCCCATATTTACATTATTAATGGGCACAAACAAAATTGCAAGTGCAAAACCTACTCCCGTGCTGTATAATGGCATGGTTTGATGTTTAAAGAAATTAAGGTAAGGAAAGTGTGATGAAAAAGGGAAAAGGTCTTTTAACAGGTTTGATAATGGTGCTTCTCATGGCAGCAATAATTACAGGGTCGCTGGTTGCGGGGTATAAGTTTATCACGACCATTAACAAAGACGCCAAGAAGCGCTTTGAGGAGGTTTCCAAGAATATCGAGTCTGCAAGCAAGGAGAAACTCGGCATTTCATTGGATCAGCATTTAGGCATTGATGAGACGAAGCTCCTGGGATATGAAGAGAAGGAGAAGAGAAACTATCAGGGCGCAAGGATATATGAGTGCAACAGCTATATCTTTAATGACAGGGGAGATGTTCTTACTGACTTTTTTAAGGAGGACAGCTACGGACTTCCTATACGCTTTGATGCTGACAGAAAGTATGGAGTGCTTCAGAATAAGGGCAGTTGCTATTTGATAGATTCCAATCTTAACTACACCAAGATAGCAGAGGACTGTGTTTACTGCGGAATAAATTTTGAGGGAACATACGCTTTTTATACATCAGATTCCGGAATTTGCCTCTATGAAATTGAAAATAAGAAAGAAATAGTGATAGATGATAGCGGCTTTGACGCCTGCATATCACCTAACGGTAAGATGCTTTGTTATGTTAAATATCAAAGCGGCGGAGATACAGCAGTTTATATTGCCGGAATTGACAAGGAGCCGGAGTGTATAGATATGACTGATTCCGGATTTTATCATCCTTATGTAGTATCTGATGATGGCAAGTATGCTTTCTATGAAGCAAATGATACATCCATTGGAACAGGGCTTATGTGCTCCAATAACGGCGAGAGAATGAAGCTCAGCAAAAACTATACCAGGACACTTCTTTTTGACAGAAATTGCCAGAAGGTTCTGTTTTATTACGACAAAAGAATAAGGTATTATGATGTGTTTACCGATTCTATTGTGGACCTGAGCATTGATGATGATATCAGCGAGCTTAAAGGCTTCGGAGATTATAACTATGTAATGAATGATTCATACTACTCAATGGTCCTTGATGCATCTGATTTTGAAGAAAATGTAATAATAACAGGCTACAGGAGTGTATATTGCATAAATGGTGTGATTCCGGAAGCTGTTCTTTTAGCAGATGGCTATTGCAATAACTTTGGCTTATCCAAGGAAGGACCGGGCTGTGTTTTCGAGAGAGACGATGCCATTGTAAAGGCAGTATATACCGGTGGTGAGGTTTTAGAAACTACACTGTATGAGGACACAGAACATATTGCCTACATTTCAATGAATGATGATCTGAGCGAAGGGGTTATGCTCATACGTGAAAAAGTGGAAGACGAATACGTTTATAATATCTACAGCTTAGCAGAAGACGGCGCAAAAGAGTTTGTGGCTGAATGCGGTAAGAATTATATTGATTCCATTAGGTGGGATAAATTCTTTAAAAAATGCTATTATATAAGTGATGGTAATATTTACAGCTTAAGTATAAAGACCGGTGAAACAAAGCTCATAGCAAGTGATTGTGACTCATTTGACTATGTGTTTTCCAGGGATGCAGTCCCGGGATTTAAGGATAATAGCGGTAAATTGTTCTATATCATCAATGATAAAGTATACGAGCGATAAGGAATTTTTCTGATGAAAAAGCCGTATGGGGGCATAACAAACGTATCTAAATATCTGATGGAGCAATATGGACAGAGAGGAATTCTGGTCAAAAGAGGCAGATCCATCCTTATGAATCAGATGTCCATGGAGCAGATAAGCGGCCGTGTTACAAGAAACTGCTCTGTAGTGGCAGTTACAAGAGTAGTGGATTACTATCGCCAGCAGCTAAAACTCCCCGGAATTCCTGAGGATATTCACGAGCTTTACAAATTCGTGGAAGAGGTGGCAGAAGCCTACGGCTATACAGATAAGAGAGGAACAATGCCGTTCTTTATCGCAGGTATTACAAGGGAGACCTTTAAGGAGTACGGAGTAAAGGCAAGATGCAGAGGCGTCTACGTCTGGAGTTTTGAGAAACATGTGGTTCGTGAGATATCGGAAGGAAGACCGGTCATCATGAACATTGCAAGGGGGTTCTATAAAGACCACACAATAGTTGTGGCAGGTTACAGCATATGGAAGGTTGGGGATAAGCTCTATCCCATGCTAAGAGTTATAGACGGCTGGAAGAAGGGCATCCACTACATAGATTACGAAGCATTTTCAAAAGATATATCACAGTCAATTTTTGGTTCCTTTAACACCACAAGGATTTCTTAAGAGGGCTTGAAATGAAGAAGAAAACCGGAATTATTTTGGCAGTTGTTCTTTTGCTTGCAGCAGCGATCTGCGTTCTTGTCATTGTGAAAATGAGACCGGCAGGAAGTGCAAATCCTTCAAGGCGCGATGATGCGCAGCTCGCCGGAGCTGTCACGGATGAAGATCTGTCGGCAGTTACGGGGGATGAAGTAACGCCGGCTGCTACACAGACGCCAAAGGATAATACCGGTGGGCTTACAGAGAGCATTGTTGAACAGGATGCCAATCAGCCCCTTAGCGATGATGTTGAGACAGTCAGAGAAATAAGCCTCAACGAAGCTGTTGTCATGGGCGAAGGTGATATAGGAACTTTCTACAGCGATGAAGAGTATAAGGATGTTGTTCCGGTAGACATCAGCTCTTTTTCCGCATCAGACATTCCGTCCAAATACGATTCAAGAGATGTAGATGGCAAGAGATATGTAACTCCTGTCAAAGATCAGGGATATTCCTATCTGTGCTGGAGCTTTGCAGCTATGGGCGCCTGTGAGAGCGATATATTAAAGCATCATGAGGATATCGGCTACGAGGATATCAACCTTTCTGAGAAGCATCTTGCCTATTACAATATGCATGAAGCAACAGGCTCGCTGGACGGCGGGATTGATAGCGACTATCGCGAGTTTGTAAATGACGTGGGAGAAGCTGATGCCTTTGTCGTAGATGCAGATACAGGATATCTTGCCTGCGGCGGTGTTACCAATTTCGTTATAAGCATTCTGAGCGCCTGGAAGGGCCCTGTTGACGATAAAGATGCAGACTCCTTTAAGAGCCTGTACGGAAGCTATTATCTCTTTACCGATAACACGGATAAGCCTTCGGATGCGTACGGCGGAGATTATCACGTACAGAGCGTGCTTCAGATGCCGTCAAACATTAACAATAACACTCTGATCAAGCAGATGATAATGGAACACGGCGCAGCAACTGTCGGTGTTTGCGCAGATGGTAAGTTCTTCAAGGATCACAGCAGCAATCTCTACTCAACCTTTGGTGGTGAGACTCCGCTGACAGCTGATCATGAGGTTCTGATCATCGGATGGGATGACGATTACAGCGCATCAAACTTTAAGTATACGCCTGAGGGAGATGGCGCCTGGCTCTGCAGAAACAGTTGGGGAGAGGGCTCCGGACAGAAAGGCTGCTTTTATCTTTCGTATTATGACGAGACCACAGCTATAAGTAATGCTGCTTCCTATGATGTGGCACTTAGGAGCGATGACAACTGGTACGACAATAACTATCAGGTTGCAGGATTTATCACAAACGCGGTAAGTACGCTTGATGATTCGCTTAATACAGCCAAGGCTTATTCGGCAGCATCAAACCCTTACGGAATGATGTATAAGGCTCATTCTGACGAGGAGCTTAAGGCAATAGGCATTATGGCTTTTGACCTGTACCAGCAGTACGAGATAAGTGTTTATCTTAATCCGGAAGTTACGAATGAGGGAGTCTCTTTTGCAGGAAAAGAGCCTGAGACTACCCAGAAGGTAGAGGCAATAAGCGGAGGATATCACTCCTTTGAACTTGAGAAGCCTGTCTCTCTAAAGACAGGGGATGAGTTCTTTATCCTGATCAAACCTAATACCAAGGGAAGACTGGTGTTTGAGAAGGCAGGAGAGATAATGAGCGACCCGTGTTATGATGAGTGGAATAACCTGACAGGTAACATTCATAACACTTATGCAGCCAGCGGACAAAGCTACTATATATCGGATGACGGAAACTATATGGTAAGTCAGGATGACAAGGACTTCTTTGTTAAGGCCTACACCAATAACAAGTAAATAAAGACATTAAAAAAGAAGACTTAGGGAGAGTCTTCTTTTTTAATGGTTTCACAAGATTTTTTTGGGAGGAGGGCAGTTTAATGGGGAGTTAAACTGCCCAGGTATGAAAAAAGTTTTGTTGGGGGAGTGAGAATTTTGTTCTCACAATATATATCGGTGAACTTAGTTTATTCTTTATAGTTGATTTTAAATAAATATAAACGAAATAACGAATACTAATTTGTGCATATTGTAGGAACAAACGTTTGAAATATGTGAAAAAGTATGTTATATTGTGTTTAGAATAAAGAAAGGCACAAGATATATGAACAAGAACGAGAAAGAACTGGAACAGATCAGCACAACAGACAAATTAAAGGCATTTAAAGCTCTTAAGGATGCAGGCCTTCGCGTTGAGATGAGCGGAAGCGGAGTACCTACTGTTGTATGCGTTTCACCTCTTGATATTGATAAAGAGATCAAGAATGTAAAGAAGATTCTAAAAGAACTTCGCTACAACGGAAGCTTCGGCGTAAGGGGACCAAGGAAGTCAGACCAGATATCAACAGAAGAGGTTTCCGAGAAGAAGGAAGAGGGCGAAGCAATCCCCGCATAACGAACTTTCCAATAAAAAAGGCACCTGTTAAACAGGTGCCATGATTTTGGGAGGAGGGGTCGATTAGTGGGGAGCCAATCGACCCGGTATGAAAAAAGTTTTGTTGGGGGAGTCAGAAGTTTGTTACTTCTGATATGTTAATATCTTACTTGTTAAATTTGGACAAATTATGGACGATTTATAAAGAAAACATAAAGTAATTCGAAATAATAAATAATTGTCTAACGATATATAGTATAATTTATAATATAACTGTAGGACATCATCGATTGCGAGGGGATTTGTATGGACAGGTTTTCTGCAAGAGACATGGGATTTTCGCTAAGTCAGATATCTTCAGGAGATTGCGCTGCTGCAGCTGCAAGAGCTGCTGCTGCGGATCTTATCTTTAAGATCAACAATGAAAATGTAACGATAAATCATTCACATGGTGCTTCAAGGACCTATATGTTGCAGCGCCTGGATGATAAGTGTGACAATGACCAGTCTGAGTATGTGGCCCAGATGGAGGGAGGAATGGCTCCCGATATCAGAGAAAGAGCCAACATTCATGTATGTGTTTCCAGGATCAAAGATATAAATGAAACTGCAGATAACTCTCATATAGACCTTCGCTATCCAAATCTCTTTTTACGAGGCGGAGAAGGAATCGGAACTGCAGCTGTAGATATGAACGGAATAAAGAAAGGCCAGCCTCTTATCGAGAAGGAGTGTAGAGCACTGATATTTGACGCAGTTGCTGATGTGTGCGAGGCTTCAGATGGCTATCAGCTTCTGATGATAACGGTATCCTGTCCTGAAGGAATGATGATAGCTGCCAAGCAGGCGTTGGGACAGAGTGCTTTCTCGGGCGGAATAACCATCATGGGTAGCTACGGACGCATTCCTCCGATCCATATGAGGGAGATTTCCAATTCCATCGATGAGCAGATCCGTTTCCAGACGAGGCAGGGCATAAGATCAATTCTGGTAAGTCCCGGAAGATACTGTGCGGACAAGATAAATCAGAGTCTGCATGTTGACCTTAAGACCAGTATTTTCTGCTATAACTTTCCGGGAGAAGCTATTGATGAAGCTGTTGCTGAGGGAGTCCAGAACTTCCTTCTTGTAGGAAATGCAGGCAAGCTTGTTAAGCTCGCTGCAGGTATCATGAATACCAATTCATCTGCTTCGGATGCAAGGAGAGAAATTTTTGCAGCGCATGTAGCACTTGTTGGCGGAACGTCCGCTCAAGCCAAGACTTTGATGGGCTGTGTAACTGTCGATGAGATGTTATCTCTTTTAGACAAATGGGGACTTCGAGACATGGTTATGCAGAGCATAATGGTTCAGATAGAAAACAGCGTCAGAAGAAGATGCCGTGGCAAATTGCAGTTTGGAGTTGCACTGTTTTCCGAACAATTCGGGCTCTTGGGTCAGACCTCGGATACAAGAAATGTCTTGATGAAAGTTTCTCAGGAACAATATGCATTGTCACTTAAGATGAAATAAGATATTCTATTATATATAATTAGTTAAATATTCTGCATAGGTTAGGAGATGACAGCTAATGAAAAACATCCTGTTTGTGGCTTCAGAAGGAGTACCTTTTATTAAGACAGGCGGACTTGCCGACGTTGTTGGATCACTTCCCAAAAATATCGACAAGAGATACTTTGATGTAAGGGTCATTTTGCCTTTATATAAGTGCATCAATCAGCAGATGAAGGACAAGATGGAGTACGTATCCAACTTCTACATGGATTTCCATTGGAAGAACGAGTACGTAGGAATCTTTAAGGCTGAGGTTGACGGCATCAAGTATTACTTCATCGACAATGAGTTCTATTTCAATGGCATGAAGCCTTATTGTGATGATGTTATCTTTGAGATTGAGAAGTTTGCTTACTTCTCAAAGGCAGCGCTGTCAATTCTTCCGGCAATTGATTTCAGACCTGACATCATTCATTGTCACGACTGGCAGACAGGTCTTATCCCTGTTTATCTCAAGGAGAGATTCCAGGGAAGTGAATTCTATAGAGGAATCAAGGCCATCATGACCATCCACAACCTGAAGTTCCAGGGCAAGTGGGATATCAAGAAGGTTCAGGAGATCACAGGACTTCCGGATTACTACTTCACACCGGATAAACTGGGACTTTACAAGGATGCCAACCTCCTCAAGGGCGGAATCGTATATGCAGATGCTATTACAACAGTTAGTAAGGCTTATGCTGAGGAGATCAAGACTGAGTTCTACGGCGAGGAACTGGACGGTCTTTTGAGAGCAAGGGCTAATGACCTGCGAGGTATTGTCAATGGTATTGACTACGACGAGTTCAATCCTGAGACAGACCAGTATATACCTTATAAGTACAATGCTATCAACTTCCGTAAGGAGAAGGTTAAGAATAAACGTGCTCTTCAGAAAGAGCTTGGCCTTAAGGAAGATGACAAGATGATGATGATCGGTATTGTTTCACGACTTACCGACCAGAAGGGATTTGACCTCATCAACTACGTTCTCGATGAGCTGTGCCAGGATGCAATCCAGCTGGTAGTTCTCGGAACAGGTTCTGAACAGTACGAGAATTCCTTCAGACACTTTGACTGGAAGTACAATGACAAGGTTTCTGCCAATATCTACTATTCAGAGCCTATGTCACACAAGATATATGCAGCATCTGATGTATTCCTGATGCCTTCACTCTTTGAGCCCTGCGGACTTTCACAGCTCATGGCTCTCAGATACGGAACTATTCCGATCGTAAGACAGACCGGTGGCCTTATCGATACCGTTGAGCCTTACAACAAGTTTGAGGGAACAGGAACAGGATTTGGATTCCTTAACTATAACGCTCATGAGATGCTTGGTACCATCCGCGAAGCTGAACATGTTTACTATGATCAGAAGCGCGAGTGGAACAAGATGATCGACAGAGCAATGGCTGTGGACTTCTCATGGAAGGTTTCCGCAGAAAAATATCAGGAGATGTACGACTGGCTAAGGCCATAACAGTTTTTTCTACATGGATAGTAACAAGACAAACGAAAACTCTAAAAAAGGACTATTTGTACAGGCCGGGATTCTTGCTATTGCAGGTGTGATATCAAGAATTATCGGCCTGCTTTACAGAAGCCCACTCACAGCCGTTATCGGAGACGAAGGTAACGGCTATTACTCGACGGCTTATAACTTCTATAGCATCGTCCTTCTTATTTCTTCTTACAGTATTCCGTCAGCTATTTCCAAGATTCTTTCAGGCAAACTGGCAGTAAAAGAATATAAAAATGCCCATAAGATATTCAAGGCAGCTCTGGTCTATGTTTCTATCGTAGGCCTTTTGGGTGCGCTTATTCTTTTCTTTGGTGCAGACTTCCTGGTTGTTGGACGAAGTGCGACAGTCCTTAGATTCTTTGCACCCACAATTTTCTTCTTTGGATTTTTGGGCGTTTTAAGAGGCTATTTTCAGGCCCACAGAACCATGGTGCCAACATCCATTTCACAGTTGGTGGAGCAGGTCTTTAACGCAATAGTCAGTATTATCGGCGCTGTTATACTGACCGGAATGGTGGGTAATGATGATCCATCTAAAAGAGCTGTTTACGGAGCTATAGGTAGTGCCTTAGGAACTGGTTCGGGCGTTTTGGTTGCTTTGATCTTTATGTTTGTTGTCTATAAGTTCAACAGCAGCAATATTCATAGGAGGATTGAGAGCGACGAGAGCGAGGATATGGGCTATGGACAGGCTTTTTTACTGATCTTAATGGTCGTTACACCTTTTATCCTTAGTACTTTCATTTATAATGTCTCAACGACGCTCAATTCAACCTTCTTTACAAGAATACTTATATATGTTAAGGGAATGGAAGAGAGCACTGTGGCATATCAGTACGGAATCTTCTCAAGTAAAGCCATGGTCATCACAAACCTTCCGATTGCCCTTGCCAGCGCAGCTGCAGCTGCCATGATTCCTGAGATATCAGCTACTCTTGCTAAAGATGGCATGGATGAAGCGGCTAAGACTGTTGCGAGGGTCAACAGGGTTATTCTGATGATCGCAATTCCATGCGCTGTGGGACTCTTTGCACTGGCTAAGCCTGTCATGATGATCCTGTTTCCGCAGAAGGCTTCTCTTGATGAGGCGTCGATGCTTCTGATGTTCCTTGCAATCACTGTTGTATTCTATTCACTTTCAACAGTGACCAATGCTGTTTTGCAGGGAATAGGCAAGGTATATATTCCTGTTATTAATGCATTTTTATCATTGGTTGTTCAGGCGGCTGTGCTGGTATTGCTGCTTCTATATACCAATCTTAACGATATAGCCCTTTGTATTGTGACAATCACATACTCACTGATGATGTGTGTTCTCAATAACTTCTTTATGAAGAGAAGCCTTGACGTTACCACTGATATTAAAAAGACCTTTGTACTTCCGACAATTTCTGCAATAGTAATGGGTGCTGTGGCATACGGAATTCATTATGTCTTTATGCTTTTGCTCGGACATCTTGAAAGAGGAGAATACTTCATTAATCTGATTGCAACTATGATTGCTGTTGTGGTTGCGATAGTGGTTTATTTTGCAGTTTTGATCAAGAGCGGAGGGGCTTCCGAGGAGGATATCAAGCGCTTTCCGAAGGGCGCAAGTATAGCAAGAGTACTAAAGAAAATAAAAATATTATAGTTTCTTTATATTTTTTTAAAAATTTACAAAAAAAATCAAAAATATGATGGACTTTATGATTGAAAAAAGATTACAATAAGGTGTGGAAATTTTTCACAAAAATTTCACATCTTATTTTTTTCTTATGTAGGGAGGAGAATTATATGTTGAAGAAATTCAATAGAATTCTGGCTTTTCTTCTTGCTGTGGTCCTTGTTATCACAACTTTTAATAGTGATTTCAATGGCTTAAGAGTATTTGCCGGTGAAGAAGATGAGATCACCGTAGATGCTCCAAAGGCTGAAGAGGCAGAACTTCCATCAATCTTTGAGGAAGTTGATGAAGAATCTGTTGTTACCGAGAATGCAGAGGTGGCAGATTCTGATATTCAGAATGATCAGGTGGAAGAAATCGTCGAAGAAAACAAAGAAGACGAAAATCAGGTAGAAGATGCCGAACAGGCAGCTGAGAAAGAAACCGAGGAAGATGCCGAAGAGGCTGAAACAGAGGAAATAGCTGAAGAGGCTGAAACAGAGGAAGTTAAGGAAGAAGTTAAAGAAGAAGTTGCTAAGGATCTTCCTTTCTTTGCTGATACTACTATCGCTGAGGACGGAATCAAGATTTCTCTTTATGCAGCAGAGAATGTTCTTCCTAACGATGCACAGCTTGAAGTCGTTAAGGTAGAGAGCAGTCTTGAAGAGAAAATTGCTGAGACTATCGATGGTGAAACAGAAGAAGGCGTAGAGGTAGAGAAAACCTACTCTTATGACATCAATATCAAGTCAGAGAGCGCAGGTGGATATGTACAGCCCGAAGATGGAACTGTAAGAGTTACTTTCGAGAACATAGTAGCTGCTGAGTCAGATGATACATCACTGGCTGTTTATCACGTTGAGACTTCAGGTGATGAGGTTACTAATGTTACTGAGGTTGCTTCTGCTAATGAAGATGCCACAGAGATCAAATTTGATGCTGAGCACTTCTCAATCTACACTGTAACAATTTTTGGAAATGGCTTTAATTCTAACGCACATTATGAATTTAATGCCGGTGTATATGATGTTGATGGTAGTCCTATAGATAAGAATAATTCTATTCGTAAGGTTAGAATTGATGAAGTAGGATATATTGAACATATCTTTTATTATGAAAGAGTTGGATGTATTGCTGCATCAAATGTAGCGCCTGTAATGGACGGATATGTTTTTGATCATGCTGCTTTAGGTGAAAAAAACATCACTTATTTCGTTTCAACTGATGCCAGGGTTGCACTTGATGACAATACTTTGACTACAATTCCTGTTGATTCAGAAGAAGCTGTTAAATTCTTCTATAAAAAGGTAGAACCAGGTACATATTCAACCACAAGCCACATTGATCTTGGATTTACTGATGAAGAGATTCCAACAATTGAGAAGGCATTTATCACTATTAATGGAGTTGAGTATAGACTTAGAAGCGGAATTGATGAGTCAGATCTTGATGTTAAAGAGTTGAGACTTGCACTTCCTGCAACAAAAGACGGCTATACATTAAGAAAAGTATATTCATCAAATGAGATAACATTCACTGTCTATGTTCAGGGTAATCCAAAGCCATATATTCATGTTGCAACAGAAGCAGAAAACAAAAACGCATATGAGAGATGTGTAAATGCTCATGATTACAGGCAGAATGAATTTGGATTCGATTATAAGTTCAATTTTGTTACTGACTTTAATTATGGTGCAACTGTAACTTACCACAGCAACTTTGGTAATGATGTAGCAACTGATCCTTATAGCGTTAAGTGGGAAACAGAAGATCAGGATGGCAAGGGAAGTCATACACTACTTACCTATGATGCAACTAAGCTTCCTGCAAATGAGCATGGAACATTCAAGGGCTGGGGTGTAATGGAGAATGGTTCAGTTGTCCTTACATATGAGCTCAAAGATGGTGCCTTTATTCCTGAATCTGTTGATGTAAGTAATGATGAAAACATTGACCTTTATGCTGTATGGGATGAGGATACTAAATATACTGTTACATACAGGGGAATATATTATATCGATGGTAAGCTTGTCAGAACCAGAGATTTGGCGACTGTTCAGCTTTATGAGAATTCAGAATTAACCAGAGATGAAGCTGTTAACTATGTTAGCAAATACAATTTTGGTTTTGATTTTGATAATCTTTACAACGATTCATATTATTCAGAATTATTTACGGGAATCACTGCACTTAAGAAAAATGTAACTATATATGCCAGATTCAAAAAAGGTGATGATAGGAAGGTCTATTATTTCCTGTTAGGATTGAAGATGGGACTGAATGATCCTCAGGAGGGACCACAACCTGTCGAAAGATATTATCCTGACGAAAATGGAACCGCGTATTATATTTGGTCAGGCAATGCTAATAATATAGATTCGATAGATGAGCAGTATATTTCCTATCAAGATTCATATGGATATAAATCTGTTTTTGACTGGGAGGGTATTAACAAGGATATCGTTGGCTATACCTATGATGAGGGCATTGAGGATACTATTTCATCTTATGTAGATACCACTTATAGCAGCGAAGGAAGCAAATTTGATGCCAGTGATATAATCTGGTATGTCTATAAGAAACAGTCAGATGCTAACCATATCGATGGATATGTAACATCTTATGTAACTTATCATGCTAATCTTCCTGCAAATGAGATTTATGAAGATGAGCTTTCATACGAAGATGAAAGAGCAAGATTTGGAACCAATAAGATTGTCCTTGAGAATAATTATTTCACAGCTAAGAATCCTAACTATGAATTCTTAGGATGGGATACAAATCCTGATCTTGATCCTGAGAAGGAGACACCAGAGTACCCTGTTGCTGATCTTGCAGCAGAAGTAAAGCCAACAGTACTTCTTGACAAGAAGGTACACCTCTATGGAATCTGGAAAAAAGCAGATAAGCCTTATAAGCTTATAATCAAGATTCAGTCTGATTCTGAGGGTGATGATGTTGATAAGACAGTCGTTTACGATGGAAGCTTACATTACGGCGGAGTAAAAGTTACTGTAGATTCACATGTAATCGCAGATGAAGGATTTTCATCAAAGGTTAAGAAGGCTGTATCCAGATTATTAAGTCTTGGAGTACTTACAGTTCATGCAGCTGATTATCCGAAAGAGGAGACTCCTGTCGATGCAGTTGACATTGAGGTAACTGAAGGTCTTACAGTACATGTTGCTGGAATTAAGGAAATAGCTGATCCAGGTCTTAATGTTGGCGACTACGATGTAAATCTTGATTACAGTGGTATGACAATTACTACTGAGTATGAAGGAAAGACAGTAGACGTTAAGGATCTGTTTGTTGTAGAAATCGAAGGAAAGAAGTCGACCGGAGAAGAAACTGAAACAGAGAGTAATCCTGAGAAGGCAAAAGAGAAAGATACAGAGGTTGTTGCACAGCTTCATGTAGTTAAGAGAAATGTAGTTCTTTCATCAGGCAGCGCAAGCAAGGTTTATGATGGAACAGCTCTTACAAAGGATGGAGTCAGTGTTTCAGGTGATGGATGGGCTAATGGAAACATAAGAGGTCAGGAAGGCGCTACATATAATGTAACAGGTTCTCAGACTGAAGTTGGTAGCAGTGGCAATCCATTTACTTACACTCTTAAGAGTGAGAATACTTTTGCAGAAAACTATAACATCACAACTAACTTTGGAACACTTACTGTTACACCTCCCGGAGGCAACGATAATCCACCACCGGAGGATACTCCTCCAACAATAACACCTCCTGCAGAGGGACAGGTACTTGGAGCAGTAAGACCTGTTGATGGAGCAGCAGTTCTCGGAGCTAGAAGAGGTCGTACAGAAGATTCTGCAAACACTCTTGGAAGAATTATAACAATTATTGTAGCAGCAGGTATTGGCTTTACAATGATATTCATCAAGAGAAAGAAAAACGAAGAATAAGCCTACTACATAAGAAAAAATATAAGACGTCTGGCCACTGATGTGGTCAGGCGTCTTAGTTTTTAGATTTAATCGCTTATTAGTTTAAGAGATGATATATCCGGTGAAATAGCCATGGAATAATTGGTGTAATAAACAACAAATCCAGGTTTAGCTCCATTAGGCTTTTTCACATCTTTTCTTTGAAGATAGTCTATTTCAACCTTTTCCTGATTCTTTCCTTTTGAATAGAAGCCTGCAAGAGCTGCAGCTTCTTCAAAAGCTCTGTCAGGAACTTCTTTGCCTCCGGTCAAAAGAACTACATGAGAACCGGGGATCTTCTTGGCATGGAACCACCAGTCACCACCGTTTGCTGTCTTAAAGGTAAGTTCATCGTTTTGAATATTATTTTTTCCTACATAAATATCAAAGCCATCGCTGGAGAGGTAGTGGAAAGGAGCACTCTTGACCTTATCATTCCGTCCTTTTTTACCTGATACATGGGATTTAATATATCCGCTTTCTGCAAGTTCCTGCCTTATCTGAGCCAGGTCAGTTTCTTTCTGTGCAATATCGAGAGAAGTAGCAATAGACTCGAGCTGTTCAATAGCTTCAGCCACTTCTTTCATCTGCTCCTCAAGAGCTTCCTGAGTTCTCTTTAGCTTAGTGTATTTGTCAAAATACTTCTTGGCATTCTGATTAGGTGTAAGAGTAGGATCCAGGGGAATAGTAATATCTTTTCCTGTGTTATAGTCATTGACTGTGATGGATTTATCGCCTTCTTTAGCACTGTAGCCATAGGTATTCAGAAGTTCTCCATAGACTCTGTATTTATCTTTTTTCTCGGAATCTGCCATCTGCTTGGACTGAAGGTCATATTTCCTGACATTACGCTCAAGAGCAGTCTGAACGATTTTTCTAAGGTCAACTGACTTTTGACGGATTCTTGTGAAAGTGTTTTTTTCAGAATAATACTGTTCAATAAGTGAAGAGATCGAATCGCATTCTTTTATCATCCATGAGCTATCAGACTCAGAAAGGCCTTTTCCGAAACCATAAAGTGTAAGAGGGATGGAAGAGTATTCCTTGGGAGCACTGCCATCATAGTAAATTGCAGGATTATAGTTGCCTGATTTGATACACTCAACTATATCTCCAAAGTGTCTGTAGATAGAAGTAGATTCCTTTGTATCTAAAGCAATGGCTGATTTATCAGCGTCAATTCCGGCTCTAAAGCAAATTTCCTGAGCGATAATAGGAGATATTCCGGTATAACTGGAATAGATTGCCTTAAAGACAGGCATTCCTTTGCTGAGCACAAGTGAAGAAAACTCATCAGCTGTGGTTGCGAGCGGATTAGCTTTCTCTTGAGAGGGGATAAAATATGTTCTCCCGGGGAGAACCTCTCTTACAGAACTCACAGATGCAGGAATATGCTTAATAGAGTCGATTATAACGTCGTTTTCATCTGTAAAGATAATATTACTGTATTTGCCCATGATCTCGATTATGAGGGTTTTATGGCGCAGATCGCCCATTTCATCTAAATGCTCAACCTCGAAGCGAATGACTCTCTCAAGACCGCCGGGCTGTGTTATGGATATGATTCTACCGTTTTGTATATGCTTTCTTAGAAGCATGCAGAAGTTAGGTGCAGTCATAGGAGATGCTTTTGTTTCATCTGTAAGATAAACGAGTGGAAGAGTAGCATCTGCTGAGAGCACCAGCTTTGTCTGTTTGATTCCGAATTTATCTGCTGCTTCAAAAGAGAGTTTAACAGTGATAAAAAGCTCATCACTCTCAGTCTGCGCTATTTTGTATATTCGTCCTCCGACAAGCAGGTCGGAGAAATCCTTTGTAAGGTTTGCAATTGTAATTCCGTCAAATGCCATTTCAAATGTTTCCTTTTCAAATAATAAATGCATGACTATTATACAGTAAAATAGCATATTTGGTTGAGATTTTTTGAAATTGCTGATATAGTATTTTAGTATACATTTTGGAGGATTAGCTATGGAAAACGAAAAGAAGATAATGCTCTCCGGCATTCAGCCAAGCGGAGATTTACATTTGGGAAATTACCTTGGAGCCATTAAGAACTGGGCAGACAGGGTAAATGATTTTGAGTGCTATTACTTTATGGCAGATATGCACACCATCACAGTAAGACAGGATCCCAAGGAACTCAGAAGACGTTCTCTTGAGATGCTTGCTCTTTATATTGCATGCGGACTTGATCCTGAGAAGAACACTCTTTTCCTTCAGTCACATGTTCCGGCTCATGCACAGCTTGGATGGGTTCTTGACTGCTATACTATGTTCGGCGAGCTTAGCCGTATGACTCAGTTTAAAGACAAATCCGAGAAGCACAAAGACAATATCAATGCCGGTCTTTTCACATATCCTTCTCTTATGGCTGCAGATATTCTTCTGTATCAGCCTCATTATGTACCTGTAGGAGAGGATCAGAAGCAGCACGTAGAGCTTACTAGAAATATTGCTGAGCGTTTCAATAATATTTATGGCGATGTGTTCAGAATTCCTGAACCTTACATTGCTAAGACAGGTGCTCGTATTTATGGCCTTACAACTCCAGGCTCCAAGATGAGTAAGTCAGAGCCTAACGGATGTGTATTCCTTATGGATGAGCCTGACGTTGTAATGAAGAAGTTTAAGAGAGCAGTAACAGACTCCGATACAGAGAACTGCGTAAGATACGACAAGGAAAACAAACCCGGTGTTGCAAACCTTATGAATATCTACTCAACAATCACAGGAAAGACTTTTGAAGAGATTGAGAAAGAGTTCGAAGGACAGGGCTATGGTGCATTTAAGCCTGCAGTAGGAGAGGCAGTTCTTGAGACACTTAATCCTATTCGTGAAGAAGCTAAGAGACTTATTGCTGATAAGGCTTATCTTGAGAGCGTATATAAAGAGGGTGCCGAGAGAGCATCTTATATTGCAAACAAGACACTTCGTAAGGTTTATAAGAAGATCGGATTTTATCAGCTCTAATTTAATTATGATGATATAAAGGGAAACGCCGCTTTCATTTACTGAAAGCGGCGTTTTTAAAAGGATTAGGAGTTGAAATGAAAAATAGAATTACTGTATTTAAGGATTAAAGGCAGCTCTGGTATGCAGCCTTAGCACCCTCGGTGCGGATCTTCTTAAGATCAGCAATAACTGTATCTGTAAGACCATCAATCTTGTTGAGGTCCTGATCCCACATCTTTTCATTGCCAAGGACAGCCTTTACAAGGTCTTCCTCAGAATCATTCTTGTGGTCATAGAAGAACTCAATTGCCCATCTGTCATCATTTACAGTGTAGGTATTACCTGCAGGTCTCTTGCATACAAGTCCTGCATCTGTAAGTTCCTGTACATCATTTGAATAGAAAGCGATATATGCTGCAAGTGACATTGTCAGGCAAACAGGAAGCTTACCATTCTTATCAATATACTGAAGGAATGAAGGCATATTTCTAGCTTTCCACTTACTTGTTGAGTTGAGTGAGATTGACATAAGCTCGTGGTTTACAAAAGGATTGTTGAATCTGTCCTTAACAGCAGCTGCGAACTGATTGAGGTCATTCTCATCAAGGTGATCAACGAGAGTAGGAATAACCTCCTCATTGAGCATCTTGTTCATAAAGCCTGAAACTGCATCATCCTGCATGCAGTCACGTACGATATCAAATCCTGCAAGGTAAGCACCAAGGACAAATCCTGTGTGAGCGCCGTTGAGGATACGAACCTTACGATGCTTGTATGGCATTACATCCGGAACAACATGTACATTTACGCCGGCTTTCTTAAATGGAAGTCTGTCTTCAAGGCCTTCAGGTCCTTCGATGATCCATACACCAAAGATCTCACCAACATCGATAAGCTCGTCATGATATCCGTTCTCAGCTTCAAGCTTCTCAACTTCCTTAGGATCACGGATTCTTCCGGGAACAATTCTGTCTACAAGAGTAGAGCAGAAGATGTTTTCATTATTTATCCAGTTCTTAAACTCATCCTCAAGTTTCCACTGGTCGATGTACTGATTAACGCACTTTAAAAGCTCTTTTCCGTTATTATCTATAAGCTCGCAGGAGAGAACAACGATGCCTTTCTTACCTGCCTTAAATCTTCTGTAAAGAACCTGTGTGAGCTTTCCGGGGAAGCTGGCTGCAGGCTGATCAGCAAAATTGCATGAAGGATCATAAGCAATACCTGCCTCAGTTGTGTTGGAAGCAATAATATCGAGATCATCGCTTTCAGCAATTTCCATAATTCTGTCGAAATCGCTCTTTTCATATGGATTCAGACAACAGTCACATGCTGAGATAACTCTTTTTGCATCAATTTTCTGACCATTTTCGCTACCTCTGAGATAGAGGGTATAAAGACCTTCCTGCTTGTTTACAAGCTCTGTAAGACCCATTGAAATAGGCTGTACAAGTGCAACCTTACCGTTGAATCCGGCCTTTTCATTACTGATGTCAAAGAAATAGTCAACAAATGCACGCATGAAATTGCCTTCACCAAACTGAAGAACCCTGATAGGTGCATCCTTTAAAACATACCCCTTGTACCCGGATTTTTCGAGCACGTCATAGTTTAATAACTCCATAAAGATTTACCTCCTGTAATGTAACCGCTTACAATTATTTGCGTTTAAATTCTTTTCTAAATATTGTTATAGCAAATTATGTAAGCGTTTACAATAGTAAAATTTTAATAATTTTTAATTCTGTCTTTTGGCACAGTTACGGATTTCGTTGACATTGACCTTGAAATTGCGTTATATTATAATAACTTGTGTAAATTTATACCCAAAATAAGGGGGATTACTAGATATGGTCTGCAGTATGACTGGTTTTGGCAGAAGTGAAGTCACAGAAGGTCAGCGCAAGTATATTGTTGAGCTTAAGTCTGTTAACAACAGGTACCTTGATATTAATATAAAGATGCCCAAGAAGTTCAATTCTTTTGAATCAGCGATAAGAGCTGAACTCAAGAACTTCATGAAGCGTGGCAAGGTCGATGTTTTCATTAGTTATGAGGATTTTTCTGAATCAGAATCCAGAGTTAAATATAATAAGGCTATCGCTGAAGAGTATTTCAATTATTTAAAAGAGATGGCGGATGATTTCGGACTTGATAATGATGTGCGTATCTCAGTACTTTCAAGATTTCCGGAAGTATTTACTATGGAAGAAGAGGAACTTGACGAAGAAGAGGTTTGGAGCGGAATCAAGAAGGCTCTTGATGAGGCAGGCAAGCAGTTCTTAGAGTCAAGGACAAGAGAGGGCGAATTCCTTTCTAAGGATTTAAATGCCAAGCTTGATGGTATGTTTGAGAATGTTGAATATATCACTGAGAGATCTCCTGAGATCATCACTGAGTACAAGGCTAAGCTCAGAGAGAAGATTGCAGATCTCTTAGAGGACAAGCAGGTTGATGAGAACAGACTTGCAATGGAAGTTACCATCTACGCTGACAAGGTTTGCGTTGATGAGGAGCTTACAAGACTTAGAAGTCACATTCTTGCTACTAAGGAAGCTCTTTCTACAGGAGATGACAAGGACGGAATAGGCAGAAAGCTTGATTTCCTGGCACAGGAGATGAACAGAGAAGCCAATACAATTCTTTCAAAGTCCACAGATCTCAAGATTTCAGACAGAGGAATCGCGCTTAAGACTGACATTGAGAAAGTAAGGGAGCAGATACAGAACATTGAGTAATCGCAAAGGTATAATAATAGTTGTTTCAGGATTTTCCGGTGCCGGTAAGGGCACTCTGATGAAAGAGCTGACCAAGAAATACGATAATTACGCTCTTTCAGTATCAGCTACAACCAGAAACCCGAGGCCCGGAGAAGTTAACGGCAGAGAGTATTTCTTTGTAACAAATGAGGAGTTTGAGAAGCTCATTAATGAGAACGGCCTCATAGAACACGCAGGTTACGTAGATCATTACTACGGAACTCCCAGAAAGTTTGTAGAAGATAAGCTTTCACAGGGAATAGATGTTATACTTGAAATAGAGATTCAGGGAGCTCTTCAAATTAAAGAGCAGTATCCTGACGCAGTACTTCTTTTCGTAATGCCTCCATCAGTTGCTGAGCTTGAAAAGAGACTCAGAGGACGTGGAACAGAGACTGAGGAAGTAATTCTTCAGAGGCTTAAAAGAGCTAAGGAAGAGTCCGTAGGAATCGAGAAGTACGACTATCTTGTTATCAATGATGACCTTGAAAAGTGCACAGAGAGGCTTCATAGTATAATAGAAGCAGCTCACGGAGCACCTTCAAGAAATCTTGATTTTATAGAAACCATCAGAAATGAGCTTAATGGGTTAAATTAACCTTTAGCTTGTATATGCGGTTAATACCGCAGGAAAGGAATAAAATGATACACCCTTCTTATGTAGATCTTATGAATGTAGTAAATAAGGAAGTTGAAGAGGGCGAGCAGCCTGTAATCAATTCCAGATATTCAGTAGTTATGGCTACTGCGAAGAGAGCAAGACAGATCATTGCCGGTGACGAGCCAATGGTTAAGGTTAAGGACAAGCAGAAGCCTCTTTCAATTGCAGTAGACGAGATGAACCAGGCACAGCTTCGTATTCTTACAGATGAGGAGAAGGCAGCCCTTCTTTCAGAGAACGAAGAGACAGCCGCAGCTGAGGAGACAGCAGAGAACGAATAATATGAAAATATTTTTTGTTTCGCTAGGATGCGACAAAAACAGAGTTGATACCGAGGTAATGCTTGGAATGCTCCAGGCACGCGGTTACAGCTTTACAGATGATGAGGATGAAGCAAAAGCAGCAGTTGTAAACACCTGCTGCTTTATAAATGATGCCAAGCAGGAGAGTATAGATACAATACTTGAACTCTCAGAGCGAAGGAAAGATGGCAGGCTTCAGGCACTTATAGTTACAGGTTGTCTTGGCCAGAGATACCAGGATGAGATACAGAAGGAGATTCCTGAAGTAGATGCAATCCTTGGAGTTACTTCCATGGACAAGGTAGTTGATGCTATCGAAGCTACTGTAAAGAGAAACAAGCTCTTTTCCCATGAAAACTACTTCGAGGACATCGACAAGCCGGCTAAGGGCGGATATAAGAGAGTTATCACTACAGGAGGACTCTTTGATTATCTCAAGATTGCGGAAGGCTGTGATAAGCATTGCACCTACTGCATCATCCCCAAGGTAAGAGGCAGATATCGCAGTATTCCCATTGATGAGCTTCTTATTGAGGCAGAAGACCTGGCGGAAGGCGGAGTTACTGAGCTTCTCGTCGTTGCTCAGGAGACCACCATCTATGGAACAGACCTGTACGGAAGAAAGATGCTTCCGGAGCTTTTACGAAAGCTCTGTAAGATAGAGGGCTTTAAGTGGATAAGAGTATTGTACTGTTATCCTGAAGAGATTGACGACGAACTTATAAAAGTCATGAAGGAAGAGCCCAAGATATGTCATTATCTTGACATCCCCATTCAGTCAGGGTCTGACAGGATCCTTAAGCTGATGGGAAGAAGAACAAGCAGCGCCGAGATAAGAGCGCTGGTTTCGCACCTTAGAGAAGAGATTCCGGACATCTGCATCAGAACTACACTGATCAGTGGATTCCCGGGAGAGACTGCCGAGGATCACAAGCAGACAGAAGAACTTGTTAGTGATCTTAGATTCGACAGATTAGGGGTATTTACTTACTCTCAGGAAGAGGACACACCGGCTGCCACAATGCCGGATCAGGTTACTGAGAGAGTAAAAAACACTCGCAGAAACAAACTTATGCGAATTCAGCAGAAGATCGCATTTGAAGCTGCGGAGGACATGGTAGGAAAAACTGTAAGAGCAGTTGTGGAAGGCAGGATCACAGATGCTGATGATGACGATGGCCTTTCATACGTAGCAAGAACTTACAAGGATGCACCGGATATCGATGGATATCTTTTTATAACAGGAGTGCAGAGGGAGCTGATGACAGGGGATTATGTTGATGTCCTTATTACCGGCTCGAACGAATATGATTTGATAGGAGAGCTGAAAGATGAATTTACCAAATAAGTTAACTGTAGCAAGAGTAATTCTTATTCCGTTTTTTGTGTTTTTCCTTTTAAATGATTCAATGAACCCATACTTTAAGTGGGTTGCGCTTGCAATCTTCATTGTTGCGAGCCTTACTGACCTTCTTGACGGCAAGATTGCCAGAAAGTACAACCTTGTAACAGATTTTGGAAAATTCATGGATCCCTTAGCTGATAAGCTTCTTGTTTGCAGCGCAATGATCGGCCTTATTGAACTTGGCAGGATCGAGGCGTGGATCGTAATCGTGATCATTGCAAGAGAGTTCATCATCAGCGGATTCAGACTTATTGCAGCAGATAACGGAAGAGTTATCGCGGCAAGCTATTGGGGAAAATTTAAGACTACATTCCAGATGTTCATGGTAATCCTTATGATTGCCAATATCGGAATGACACCATTTCCGCTTATAACACAGATCATCAAGTGGATAGCTCTTGTCCTGACTATCGTTTCACTTGTGGACTACCTTATCAAGAATAAGGACGTAATGAGCGGTCCCTTTTAAGCGATTTTAGGAGTATTAATGAGTAGTAAAGAAGTAAAAGAAGAAGTTAAGATCAGATACGACGAGTCAGGTCTTGACGAGAGAATTATCAGAGCAGTAACCGAGATGGGATTTGAGTACATGTCGCCCATTCAGGCAGCTGCAATCCCTGTGATGATGGAGGGAGTAGACATCATCGGTCAGGCCCAGACCGGAACGGGCAAGACAGCTGCATTTGGAATACCTCTTCTTCAGAAGGTAGACCCGGATAACAAGCACCTTCAGGCAGTGGTTTTATGTCCTACAAGAGAGCTTGCGATGCAGGCGGCTGACGATATCAGAGATTTTGCCAAGTTTATGTCGGGAGTTAAAGTTCTTCCGGTATATGGCGGTCAGGATATTTCAAGACAGATAAAGGCACTTTCTGCAGGTGTTCAGATAGTAGTCGGAACCCCGGGACGTGTCATGGATCATATGAGAAGACATACCATGAAGATGAAGGATGTCAGAGTTCTCGTGCTTGATGAAGCTGACGAGATGCTCGACATGGGCTTTAGAGATGATATCGAGACCATCCTTCAGGGAATGCCACAGGAGCGTCAGACAGCTCTTTTCTCAGCAACAATGCCAAAGCCCATCCTCGAGATCACCAAGAAGTATCAGAAAGAGGATGCTAAGTTTATAAAGATGACTCCCAAGGAAATAACCGTGGCAGCCATCGAACAGGCATATTACAGAGTTCCTCAGAAGATGAAGGAAGAGGTACTCACAAGGCTCATGGATTACTATAATCCTGCAAGAAGCCTTATTTTCTGTAACACCAAGAGAATGGTAGACCAGCTCTCTGAGAGACTTAAGGGCAAGGGATATCTGTGTGACGGACTCCACGGAGATCTTTCTCAGAACCAGCGCGATACCGTAATGAATCTCTTTAGAAGCGGCAGAATCAACATCCTTATTGCTACAGATGTGGCTGCTAGAGGAATTGATGTAAGCGGAGTTGAGGCAGTATTTAACTTCGATATTCCTGAGGACATTGAGTATTACGTTCACAGAATAGGACGTACCGGAAGAGCAGGTAAGAGCGGAAAGAGCTTTACCCTCGTCGGCGGCAGAGAAATGTACAAGCTTCGCGAGATCGAGAAGATCTGCCATACAACCATCGAAGAGAGACGAGTTCCCGGAGCAAAAGAGATAACAAGAGCCAAGTCTCAGAAGGTCTTTGCCGAAGTTATCGATATCATTGAGAATGACGACATCACTCAGGTTCTTGAGTATGTAAAGAGCAAGGTTGATGAGGGCGAGTACACAGCTGAGCAGCTGGCAGCCGGATTCATGAAGCTCAAGATGGGCGCTGATATTAAGGATTTAGTTCTTTTTGAAAAGAGAGAATCCAAGCGCGACAGATACAGAAGAACCGGTGAGAGACTAAAAAGGCGCGAGGACGAGGGCGGAAGGCGCGGAAGATCTGATGATGAAAAGAGATCTTCACGTGGAAGACGTTCTGATAAGAAAGGCAAATTCGAGAAGACTGAGAAGAGATTCAATAAGAAGTCTGATAAAAAGCCTGAGAACAAACTCGACATCGGCGATCTTAACGAGCTCAAGGATATTTACAAGAAGAAAGAGAACAGATCAGCTGATAAATCTCGCAGACCTTCAAATGACAGACCTGCAAGAAAGCGTTCATCAGATGCATTCGAAAATGTAGGACGTATCAACATCAAGGGCGAGGGCTCAACCAAAGCCTGGTATGTCGGACAGGACGAGGACACCATGAACCTGTCAAAGTCCAAAAAGAAGTCTGTAAAAGCTCAGAACAAAAAGAGGAGCCTTGATTATCTTCAGGATATGAGCGATCTTGTAATGGAGAGCTTCGGAAAAAGGAAGAACAGGGAGAGCGGGGATAAGAAATGACAAAAACTGGGGGTCGTAATCTAAACCGTGTAAGAGCTAAAGTCTTTAATATGGTCAGTACCGGCGTTGTTGATCAGCCGATCAACAAACTTTACGACATCCTGAGTATTGTTGCCCTAATACTCAATCTTTTTGCGGCTTTCGCAATAACATTTGATTATATGGAGGAGCACTATAAAGGGCTCCTCCTTGCTATTGAAGCAGTAACGACATTTTTCTTTGCTGTTGATTACGTGCTTCGTCTTTTTACAGCAAAAGAGCTGTATCCAAAGCTTTCAGAAAAAGATTCGGTAATAAAATATATCTTTTCCTTCGCAGGCCTGGTAGATTTGTTATCTTTCCTGCCATATTACCTGCCTGTATTCTTCCCTGCTGGAACAACTGTCTTCAGGCTATTTAGAGTGGCAAGAATACTAAGGCTCTTTAGAATCAATTCTTATTACGACCAGCTGAATGTTATCACAGAAGTCCTTTCATCCAAGAAGCAGCAGCTCACGGCGTCAGTATTTATTATTCTGATTCTTATGATGGCTTCCAGCCTTTGCATGTACAGTGTTGAGCACGATGCTCAGCCTGAAGTGTTCCAGAATGCTTTCTCCGGAATCTGGTGGTCGGTATCAACGCTTTTGACCGTTGGATATGGTGATATATATCCGGTAACCATAGCAGGTAAGATGCTGGGAATCCTCATAAGCTTTCTGGGCGTTGGAATGGTAGCTATACCTACCGGTATCATAAGTGCCGGATTCGTCGAGCAGTATCAGAAGCTTAAGGCAGTAGGTCAGTTTGCAGAGGAAGAAAATATTCACTTTATCAGGATCAAGCTTGGTGAAGAGGATTCATGGAATGGAAAAAGAATCTCTGAGATTGGTTTTCCTAAGGATATGATAGTTGTCTCCATTCAGAGAGAGAATGATACCATAATTCCGAGGGGAGATGTTGTCCTTAAAGAAGGAGACGTCGTTGCACTTTGTGCCGAGAAGGCAAAAGATCTGCAGCCGATTGAGCTAAGAGAGATCACAATAAACGAAGGTCATTCCTGGAATGGAGTAGCCATAAAAGATCTGGATATTTCAAGGCAGAGTCATATTTTCCTTATCAGGAGAAATGGACAAGCTATCATTCCTCGTGGCAGTGTTGTCATAAATGCCGGAGACGTTATTCTTTTACAGGATAAGTATAAGAGAGTGATAATCTAAATTGTGACAAATGTGTCACGCGCAAGCGATAATTA
This sequence comes from Butyrivibrio sp. VCB2001, assembly GCF_000423965.1. Taxonomy (NCBI): domain Bacteria; kingdom Bacillati; phylum Bacillota; class Clostridia; order Lachnospirales; family Lachnospiraceae; genus Butyrivibrio; species Butyrivibrio sp. VCB2001. The sequence goes on from NZ_AUIZ01000008.1 coordinate 37,238, forward strand.
TTTGAGGTAGAACCGTGAGTGAGAATATTTTAAAAGACTTACAGGATATAGAATTAAAGAGAAAGATTTTAAAGGATACTGAGCTCTTCGTGCTTGACATGGATGGCACTTTTTATCTGGGCGATGAGATCCTTGACGGAGCGCTTGATTTCCTTGAGGCTGTAAAAAGAGCCGGTAAGAAATATATCTTTTTCACAAATAACTCATCTGTGTCATCAGAGAACTATATTGAGAAACTAAAAAAGATGAACTGTCACATTTCCAGGGACATGATCATGACCAGCGGAGATGTGATGATCAGATTTTTAAAGAATAAATATCCTGACAAGAGTGTATACCTGCTTGGAACACCTGAACTGGAAAAGAGCTTTAGAGAGGCAGGGGTCAATCTCTTTGAATCTGAGCGAGATGAAAAGGCAGCTATGAGCCATGCAATCTGCGAGAATATACCGGACATTGTGGTTGTAGCTTTTGATAAGACTTTAAATTATGAGAAGCTTTCAAACGCCTGCGTTTATATCATGAAGGGTGCTAAATTCCTGGCAACACACCTGGACATTAACTGCCCTGTAAAAGAAGGCTTTATTCCTGACTGCGGCGCAATGTGTGCTGCAATTGAGCTCTCAACAAAGGTTAGTCCCAAGTTTGTCGGAAAGCCATTTAAAGAGACGGTAGATATGGTTGTTGATGCGACAGGAGTTGATGCTTCCAGGATTTCTTTTGTCGGAGACCGCATATATACTGATGTTGCCACCGGTGTTAATAACGGGGCAATGGGAGTGCTGGTTCTGACCGGTGAGTGCAAGCTTGAAGAAGTGCCGGATTCTGAGGTTAAACCCACTGTTATATTCGACTCAATCAAGGAGATGGGAGAACTCCTTGATTAAAGCAAACAAATGTTCTATAATATTCTTTAGAAAATCAGGTTGTGGGGGAAATTGCTGTGATAGCTTATGTTAACGGCATTTTAGAGAGTATTGAAGAGGGACTTGCCATAGTCGATGTTGGCGGAGTCGGGATGAATGTATTTATCTCAGGCTCAACAATGGACAGAATGCCTGGTATCGGCGAGGCTGTTAAGCTCTATACATATACATCGGTAAAAGAGGATTCTTTTACTCTATACGGATTTCTATCAAGGGATGAGCTCTCTTTATTCAAGATGCTCATTTCTGTCAACGGAATAGGCCCCAAGGGAGGTCTTTCCATTCTGTCGGTCATGACACCGGATGATCTCAGATTTGCAATAATGGCGGGAGATGCAGGAACTATCTCCAAAGCTCCGGGAGTTGGCAAGAAGACTGCCGAGAGGATAACTCTTGAACTTCGTGACAAGATCAAGGCTACGGAAGATGATATGCTTCGCAGCTCATCTTCCGTTACACTTGATGATCTTACAGGCGAGGCTTCATCGGCAAGAGATGAGGCAGTAGCTGCACTTGTGGCACTTGGATACAACTCATCCGATGCTATGAAGGCTGTCAGGAAAGTTCTTGCTGAGAATGACTCTGCATCCGGTGATACTGAGATGCTGCTTAAACTTGCTCTTAAGGAGATGTTCTGATGGAGAAGCGTAAGATTGTAACTACTGCCAGAGGGATGGATGCGGAATTTAGTCCTGAGGATGTCAAGATTGAAGGATCCCTTCGTCCCAAGACTTTAGATAACTACATAGGTCAGAAGAAGATAAAAGAGAGCCTTAAGATTTACATCGAGGCTGCCAAGGGAAGAGGCGAGAGCCTTGATCATCTGCTTTTTTACGGACCTCCCGGACTTGGTAAGACTACACTTGCCAGCATTATTGCCAATGAAATGGGAGTTGGCATTAAGATCACATCAGGCCCTGCTATTGAGAAGCCCGGAGATATGGCCGCCATCCTCAATAATCTTAAGGAAGGCGATGTTCTCTTTGTAGATGAGATCCACAGACTTAACAGACAGGTAGAGGAAGTTCTTTATCCTGCCATGGAGGACTTCTGCATAGATATCATGATCGGCAAGGGTCCCACAGCCAGATCAATAAGGCTTGACCTGCCTCACTTTACACTTATTGGTGCAACCACCAGAGCCGGAATGCTGTCAGCGCCCTTAAGAGACAGGTTTGGAATGATTCATCGAATGGAGTATTACGACATAGAGGAGCTCTGCAGCATTATCCTTCAGTCCGCAAGAGTTCTTGATGTTGAGGTTGATAACGCAGGTGCTGTCGAGATGGCCAGAAGGAGCCGTGGAACTCCGCGTCTTGCCAACAGAGTGCTCAAGAGAGTAAGAGACTTTGCCCAGGTAAGGTTTGACGGTAAGATCACAGAGGATGTTGCCATAACAGCTCTTGACCTTATGGATGTTGATAAGATGGGTCTTGATCACACTGATAGAAATCTGCTCCTGACCATGATCAATAAGTTCTCCGGAGGACCGGTTGGTCTTGATACTCTGGCAGCTGCCATAGGAGAGGATCCCGGTACAATAGAGGACGTTTACGAGCCATTTCTTATCAAGAACGGGTTCCTCAACAGAACACCCAGAGGAAGAGTGGTAACAGAAGCTGCATATCATCATTTAGGGCTTGAAATGCCGAGTGATAACGAATTATAATGAGTTATAGTTCGTATATCAAAGTTCTATGAGGGAGTAAGATATGGCATCCAAGACAGATACCGAAGTATTGATCGGGGGCAAGGTTTTTACATTAAGCGGATATGAGAGTGAGGAATACCTTCAGAAGGTAGCTTCTTATATCAACAATAAGATTGCTGAATACAACAAGATCGACGGCTTTAAGAGACAGCCAATCGATACTCAGAATGTGCTTCTTCAGCTCAATATCGCTGATGACTACTTCAAGTCCAAGAAGCAGATAGAGCTTATGGAAGAGCAGCTCTCCGAGAAGGAGAAAGAGCTCTATGACCTCAAGCATGAGCTTATCGCAACTCAGATCAAGCTTGAGAACACTGAGAAAAATAGCAAGAACCTTCAGACCAAGCTCGATGAATCATCCAAGAAGATCATTCAGCTTGAAACTCAGGTGAAGGGTAGCAAGAAGTAAGGATTTTAAGGCTGTCTCAGGACAGCCTTTTTTTAAGCGTATGAAAAGAGTAGAACTTCTTTCACCGGCTGGTGGATATGAAACAATGGTGGGAGCATTCAACGCGGGTGCTGACGCCGTTTATCTGGGCGGATCCAAATTTGGTGCAAGAGCCTATGCTGACAATTTTGACAGAGATCAGGTTCTTGACGCTATTTCCTACGCCCATCTCCATGATAAAAAGATATATATGACGGTCAATACGCTGGTCAAGGAGAATGAGTATGGCGAGCTTTATGACTTTATGCTTCCGTATGCAGACAGAGGGCTTGATGGAGTAATTGTTCAGGACCTTGGTGTTATACGCCTTATAAGGCAGGAATTCCCCGGTATAGAGCTTCATGCCAGCACTCAGCAGACAGTGACGGGTGTATATGGTGCTAAGCTCCTTAAGGAGAGAGGCTGTACCAGAGTTGTACCTGCAAGGGAGCTGAGCCTTTCTGAGATGAAGGCTATAAGAGATGAGGCTGACATCGAGGTAGAGGCATTTATTCATGGCGCCATGTGCTACTGTTATTCGGGCATATGCCTTTTCAGCAGCGTTGTTGGCGGAAGAAGCGGTAACAGAGGCAGATGTGCTCAGCCCTGCAGACTTCCGTATAGAATGAATGGCAAGTCAGGAGAGCAGTATCCATTAAGTCTTAAGGATATGAGCACGATTGCTATCATTCCTGAACTTATAGAAGCAGGAATAGACTCTTTTAAGATCGAAGGCAGAATGAAAAAGCCGGAATACTCCGCCGGAGTAACGGCTCTTTACAGGAAATATATTGATAAATACTACGAGAATCCGAAGGGTGATCACAGCGTATCCAAAGAGGATATGGAGATACTTAGAAACCTCTATCAGAGAACCGGTATCAGCGACGGATATTACCACAGACACAATGACAAGTCCATGGTAACTATTATTTCTCCTGCATATAACCCGACATCGGATGAAATCCTTTCAGAGGTTCATGAGAAGTTCCTTACATCAGAGCTTAAGCTTAAGTGCGATATTTTCTGTGAGCTTAGAGTTGGTGAGGCAGCTAAGATCGCAATGTCACTGCCTTTTGGTGACGATGTTGTTTACGAAGAGTGCACAGGTAGTGTGGTACAGGCTGCATCAAAGAGACCTCTTGAAGAGGAGAATGTAAGAAAACAGCTCCTTAAGCTTGGCGGAACACCTTTTGAGTGCGAGAACATCGAGATTACTATTGATGATAAGGGCAGTGGAAACGGTATATTCATCGCTGTAAGTGAGCTTAACGAACTAAGAAGAACTCTCGTTGCCAAGGTAATCGAAAGGCTTTATGAGATTAAAAAGAGTGCGCAGAAGATAAACTCTTATGAGAATGTAAGGCACTTTACTGATCTTGATTCATATAAATCTGCAGACACTAAGAGAGGACCTTTGCATGTCCTATGTAACACAAAAGAGCAGCTTGTGACTGTACTTGATAGAGCTGAGAATAATACTGATATCGGAAGAATATATGTAGACAGCAATGTCTTTTTATCTGCTGATGTAAAAGAACTTTCGACTAACATTCCGGATATGGAGATGTTTGTAGCGCTTCCTTATGTCACAAGGCAGGAAGACTTCGACGGCAGCGAGGAAGTTCAGAGAGTACTTGATAAGCTCCCAGAATCCGGATATACAGGTGTTCTTGTAAGAAATCTTGAGCAGCTGGGCTTTTTATGCGATAAAGGTTTTACCGGCAAAGCAGTCTCTGATTACAGTGTGTATACCTGGAACAAAGAGGCTGCAATGGAACTCATAGACTGCAATAAGCAGGGCGGATTCAGATTAGAGGAAGTATCTGTGCCTTATGAGCTCAACTTTGGCGAAGCAAGAGATATGGCAGGAGAGCTTAAGAAGACAGTGGATATTCCTGTATCATACAATCTCTACGGCCATATGCCTATGATGGTTAGTGCAGGCTGTATCAAGAAGACTACCGACAGATGCAGCGGACGAGTTCATGAGCTCTACACTGAGAACACCACCATTATAGACAGACTTGGCAATGTGCTGCCTGTAACCTGTAATTGCAGACATTGCTATAACGTGATCTGGAACGTCCATCCAACATCTCTTCATGGAAGAATGGGCAAGATCATGAATGAAAAGAGCTTTGATCACTACCGCATCGACTTTACAGTCGAGAGTGCAAAGAGATGCGGAGAAGTTTTGGATTATTACACGGATCTGTATAACGGAGCAGATGCGGCTGATATATTTGAAAGTGGCAGCTTTACCACAGGACATTTTAAACGCGGAGCAGAATAAGAACTTAAATGGAATTATACGTAACTGAGATATCAAAATATGTCATAGATCTTTTTATGCTGATCTATGTAATAGAGGCTTTCATGGCCTTTAGATACAAGACAGAGAAGAAGAGAAAAGGCTTATACATAAGACAGATCATCTGCATGTTTGCCATGCAGGTTTCCTGCTTTATCCAGATAATAGCAAGGACCGGTAAGCCTGTTTATCTCTTTTTCTTTGCGTTTCAGATAATCATCTTCGCATCGGTGCTGATGCTGTTTTATGTTATCTATCCTGAAGGCAACAGGCTTCTTATCAACAACACCTGCCTTCTTCTGATGATCGGAATGATAATCCTGACAAGACTTTCCTATGATAAGGCCGTCAAGCAGTTCTTTATCGTAACTGCTTCCTTTATCATTGGCTTTTTTATTCCGGAGGTTATCCTTAGGTTTGATTATCTGAAGAAACTGACCTGGATATACGCAGGAGCCGGGATTGTTGCTATAGGAGCAGTGCTTTTATATGGTGCTGTCACTAATGGTTCCAAGATCTCTTTTACCCTTGTGGGAATCACATTCCAGCCGTCTGAGGCAGTTAAGGTATTGTTCTTATTCTTCATGGCCGGGGCACTTCTTGAGGCTGAGAATATCTGGCAGCTGTTTCTTGCGTCAGTCGTTGCAGCAGGACATGTGATAATTCTGGTTCTTTCAAGGGACCTTGGAAGTGCGCTGATATTCTTTGTGATATATCTGGCACTGATTTATATTTCTACTGAGAACATCGGATATCTCTTCATAGGTCTTGGGCTGGGTGCGGTAGCGAGCATAGTTGCTTACAAGCTCTTTTCCCATATAAGACTAAGAGTTCAGGCCTGGCTTGATCCATTCGGAGATATAGAGACTTCGGGCTATCAGCTCTCACAATCACTGTTCGGCATTAGTAGTGGAGGCTGGTTTGGGCTTGGACTTTACGGTGGCTCGCCAAGATCAATCCCTTATGTTGAGCAGGACTTCATTTTCTCCGCAATTGCTGAGGAGATGGGGGTAATTTATGCTGTTCTCATGGCGCTTGTCTGCGTCAGCACATTCTTTATGCTCATGTACGAAGGATATTATATTAAGGATAAATACTACCGAATGGTGGTTTGCGGAATAGGCGTAGCATACATATTCCAGACGTTTCTTACTATCGGAGGAGGTGCCAAGTTCATCCCTCTGACCGGTGTAACACTTCCTCTTGTAAGCTATGGAGGAACATCAGTCCTCGTCACAATTGTGATGATCATGATAGCAGAGGGTATCTGTATGATAAGGACAGATGAGAGATTCGAAGCCATGGAGAGGCGAAAACTAAAACGCGAGCAGGAAAGAAGACAGAATGGAACAACAAAAGCCTAAGAAAAAGAAAATACGATCATATCCAATACTTGTCATCTCTGCGTTTTATGCTCTGATTTTCTGTGTGATGCTGGGATATATCAGTGTTTATGCGTATAACAACAGACAGGTCCTTATGAATAACAGCTACAACACCAGACAGCAGATCCTTTTAAACCAGAACCTTCGCGGATCGATACTTTCAAGAGACGGAGATGTGCTGGCTTACTCGGAAACCGATGCAAATGGTAAGGATGCACGTGTCTATCCCTATGGAAAAGAGTTTGCTCATGTGGTAGGTTATTCGACAAACGGAAAGGCCGGAATAGAAGCCCTTGCCAACTATTACCTGATAAACACCAGTATTGACCTTCCTGACAAGGTTGCACTGGATACACAGGGAAGCAAGTATCCGGGAGACATGTGTATAACAACGCTTGATGTAAATCTCCAGGAGGTCGCTTACAACGCACTTTCAGCCAGAAAGGGAGCAATAGTTGTAACAAATCCGAAGACAGGAGAAGTCCTTGCCATGGTGTCAAAACCTGATTTTGACCCAAACACCATTCAGAGTGACTGGGAGAGCCTTCTTGCTGACAAATCTCCTGATGCCAAGCTTTTAAACAGGGCAACACAGGGAATGTATCCTCCGGGATCTACCTTTAAGATCATTACAACCCTTGCATATTTAAAGCAGCATCCACAGGATTATCCAAATTATAAGTTTAGCTGTAATGGAAGGTTTCAGGCTGAGGGAGAGAGCATTCAGTGCTTTCACGGAGAGGTACATGGCAGTGTGGATCTTACAAAGTCATTTGCCGAGTCATGTAATTCATCATTTGCCAACATAGGTGTAAGCCTTGATCGAAAGGTCTTTTCCGAAACAATAAACCAGCTTTTGTTCAACCAGGAGCTTCCAATAGATATCCTGTATGCAAAGAGCAGTGCCAAAGTTGACCAGAGCACAAGTGTGGGAGATGTAATGCAGCTATCTATTGGTCAGGGAGCAACTTCAGTTTCCCCTATGCACATGAATATGATCACCTGTGCAATAGCCAATGAAGGTGTTCTGATGAAACCATTTCTGGTGGATTCAATAAAGAGTGTAGACGGGAAGACTGTTAAGAATTATGAGCCGGATTCCTATAAGAGACTAATGACAGCCCTCGAGGCCGATACAATAAAGGGCATGATGAAAGAAGTTGTTGAGTCCGGAACTGCAAGCAAATTAAAAGGCCTTTCCTACACAGCGGCAGGAAAGACCGGTTCTGCTGAATTTACCAATACTACAACTGATTCTCATGCATGGTTTACAGGATTTGCACCTGCTGATGATCCGGAGATCTGCGTGACCATTATCGTGGAGAACGCAGGAAGCGGCGGAAGTTTCGCTGTACCTATTGCTAAGAGAATATTCGATGCATACTTCGGAGTGGAGTGAGCATCAGAATACTGAAACAATGGCCAGTTGCATGTTGGCTGAAAGATCAATAAGTGAATTGTCACTAAGCTTAACGAGAGGGCGTGAGAGCGCCTTCTCATTTATTAATATGACTTCTCCGATCTGGCCGTTACTAAGCTGTACGTTAAAGCCAAGCTGAGAGTTTGCTATATGTGACAGGATGGACTTGATGGCAGCAAAGTCATATTTAACGAAACCTTCGTTTTCGTAGTTAGCTATGATCTGGAAAGGATTGAGCTTCTGACGATAGGTTCTGGGTGAAGTCATAGCTTCGTAAGTATCGATGATTGCTATATATTTGGCGAACTGATCGATTTCATTTGATTGAAGTGATTTGGGATAGCCAGAACCATCGCACCTCTCGTGATGCTGAAGAGTAGCATTTAAAATATGCTCGTCAAAAGAACCATAGCTTTTTAAAAAGTCATATCCGATGGTGGTATGTCTCATAACAAGCCTGTATTCTTCGGAAGTGAGCCTCTCAGGCTTCCATAGGATCTGATATGGGATGCTGAGCTTGCCGATATCATAGACAAATCCGCACTGAATGAGAAGGTTGATGTCCTCATTGGAAAGACCGAGCCAGGTACCAAATACACCGGCGATGAGAGCGGAGTTGAGGCAGTGAGCATGAGTCATGTCATCCTCGCCCGGAAGCATGTTGTAGAGGTAGTCGAGCAGTAGTTCACCGCTTTTTGCACATACTATTATATTGCGATAAACCTCCATAAGCTGGTTCATGTTGATGGGAGTTCTGTTGGTTACCGCACTTACCACAAGATTCTTGAAAACAGGAAAATAAATTCTATAGGTGGACTCAAAGGCCTTGAAGCCTTCAGTCAGACGGACCTTTTCGAAATGAGTGGTGGCAAAGTCTGCTTCTTCCTTGATAGGAACAACCAAAATAGACTGCCTTGCCAGCTTCTCGATGATTGTATCATTTATTTTGGTGTTCTTTGAAACGATGATCTCATTCTGATAATTTAAGACGTCTTCAGCTACAACCATCCCCGGTTTTAGCTCCATTCTAGCAACAGACTTCATACAACTCCTCCGATAAATGAAGTGCAATCATAATTTAAAAATATAAATCAATATGATAATATAAGTATATCTGTTTATATGGCGACATTCAATTTGTTTTTATGCAGATAAACGATATTTGGGAGATGTTTTGGGGTATGAGATCAAGAGGCTTTTGCCGATTCTATAAGAACCTCTATTGGGGAGATTCTATTAAGATGCATTCGCAGGTGAAATGGAAGCTTTATCATGGAAGCGGTCAGTTCACCATCTACTGCATAAAAAGAGCTGATTCAGACGGTGATCAGCTTGATATTATCCACAGCGCATTCCTTCAACAGAAATATTTCAGAGATAATCCTGCATATATATACGGAATTGCAAGCAGTTATAAAGAAGCCCTTGACCTTGTACTTAAGATTACAGAAGAGGCTATGGAAGCCGGTTATGAGGGAAGAATTCTGGATTACTTGGATGATAAGGATAATAAAAAATAATTACCGGAGTGTTTTATGTTACTGACTGGAGTTTTGACGGTTTTAAAAATAATAGGAATTGTGCTGCTGGTGATACTGGCAGTTATCCTCTTGCTTCTTTTATTGGTTTTGTTTGCACCGATCTTTTACAGGATAGATGCAAATATCCCGGAAACAGAGCTCGATAACAGCTTTGATATGGAGAAGGTATTTGCCAAAGTGTCTTTTCACTGGCTGCTGTTTGTTATAAGAGGAGGAATCGAGTTCCCCAAGAACAAAGAGTTCACGCTGAGAGTTTTTGGAATAAAGATCCTTCCAAAGAAAGAGAAGCCTGAAAAAGAAGACAAAAAGAAGGACAAGGATAAGGACAAGGAAAAAGAGACTGATGAGAAGCCGGTAGAAGATAAGCCTTCGGAGGAAAAGAAGGAAGAAGAGAAACCGGAGGATGTTAAACCAAGTGAAGAAGTAACAGATTCTGAGGCTTCAGAAACAGATTCTGAGCTTGAAACGGAAACTGAGGATGATGAGCCAAAATCTTTCCTTGATGTTTTATGGAATATTATAGATAAAATAGACAATATTCTGAAAACACCACTAAATGTGTTTGAAAAAATACGATATACAATATCTAGAGTTTGTGATAAGATAGATATGATTAAAAGCACCCTTGAAAACGATATTTTCAAGAGAGCATTTGCACTTGTTAAGAAGAAACTGATCAAGATAATCAAGATGATCCTGCCGGATAAATACGATATAGATTTAATGCTTGGCACCGGAGATCCGGCCCAGACAGCAGAGATCATGGCCGGCTATGGAGCGCTTTATCCGTATCTGTATAAGAAGGTCAGATTTGAACCTGATTTCGAGCGGAAGGTCATAATGACGGATGCTCATATCAAAGGTCATATAACATTATTTACCATTGTCTATAGCGCCGCTGTTTGTTACTTCAATAAAGACGTTAAGAAGACAATAAAGAGGTTTAAGAAGATTATCAATTCATAATTTACATATTTTTGGAGGGGTATCATGGCAGATAATAATTTTGGCGGTGTTGTAGAGTCCTTACTCAGCGGCATGAACAGAGTAATGAGCACCAAGACAGTGATCGGTGAGCCTACTAAGGTTGGAGATACAATCATACTTCCGCTCGTAGATGTTTCATTTGGGGTTGCGGCAGGCTCAACTTCTGCCGATAAAAAGAATGGAGGATGTGGCGGATTTGGTGCCAAGATGTCACCAAGTGCAGTCCTTGTTATAAAGAACGGTTCGACTAAACTTGTAAACATCAAGAATCAGGACGCAGTTACCAAAGTACTTGATCTGGTTCCGGACATAATGAACAAGTTCAGCGCTAAGAACGAAGGAATCATGGATGATGATGAAGCAGTAAATATTGCTTTCCCTGAGGGCACTGAGGAGAAGTAATAAATCCACAAGGCGGGGGGATTCCTTATGGAAGAAAAAAGAAATATCGAAGAAATCATTTTAAACGGAACAGAAGACGAACTTGCAGAGCTTAGGATCTGGCTTTTCAAGGAGAGTGTTCGCCTGGAGAATCAGGAAAGTGCTCTTTCTGAGCAGTATGAAGGACTCTACAGGGATGAAATGGCTTTTAAAGAGAGAATGGATGCTGCTGAGAAGAAGCTTGAGACAGCAACCAGGAAGCTCAACAATGAAAAGGCCTTATTCGACCAGAGACTTAGGATATTAAACAATGGCTTTGACCAGCTCAACTCTGATAAAAAGAAGCTCGAGAGTGAATTTATCAGACTCGAGAGAGAAAAGGCTTATCAGAGAGAGGATGAGTATGATGCCGTGGATATGCTCTTTAGAGGCGTTAACAGTCCGCTTACTTTGAAAAAGAGATATAAGGACCTCATGAAGATGTTCCACCCGGATAATGTTAGTGGTGACTCCTACATGGTGCAGCTTATTAATGAAGAGTACAGAGTTCGCTGTAGCCATTATGACATGTCCATGTGATAAGGAAATTTCTTTTGACACTAAAATTTGAATATGATATTATAACCAAGTCATTGCAGTGTCTGTGCAATGACTTGTGTGTTTAGTGGGGACTAAACGTCTGGCGAATCTGCCGGAATTTTCATTTTTGCAGTTAAAAATTTATTGACACAATCGAACATCTGTTTTATATTTATATTATCAAGACGAACGGATGTTCTAAAAGGAGGAAATATGGAAAGAGAAGAAAAACAGAAAGCATTGGAAGCAGCCCTTGGCCAGATTGAGAAGCAGTTCGGAAAAGGCGCTGTTATGAAGCTTGGTGATTCCTCGGATACAATGAACATTGAGACTATCCCTACAGGATCTCTGAGCCTTGATATTGCACTTGGACTTGGTGGAATCCCTAAGGGAAGAATCGTTGAGATCTACGGACCTGAGTCCAGTGGTAAGACAACCGTAACACTTCACATGATCGCTGAAGTTCAGAAGAGGGGTGGTATTGCCGGATTTATCGATGCTGAGCATGCCCTTGACCCTGTATATGCCAAGAATATCGGAGTTGACGTTGACAACCTGTATATTTCACAGCCTGATTCAGGTGAGCAGGCTCTTGAGATCACAGAGACAATGGTTAGATCCGGAGCAATTGATATCGTAGTAGTTGACTCTGTTGCAGCCCTTGTTCCCAAGGCTGAGATTGATGGAGATATGGGAGATTCACATGTTGGTCTTCAGGCAAGACTTATGTCACAGGCTCTTCGTAAGCTTACAGCAGTTATCAGCAAGTCTAATTGCACAGTAATATTCATCAACCAGCTCCGTGAGAAGGTTGGTATTATGTTCGGTAATCCTGAGACCACAACCGGTGGACGTGCGCTTAAGTTCTACTCATCAGTTCGTATGGATGTACGTAGAATTGAAGCTATCAAGCAGAATGGTGAGAACATCGGTAACAGAACAAGAGTTAAGGTGGTTAAGAACAAGATTGCTCCTCCTTTCAAAGAGGCTGAGTTTGATATCATGTTCGGTAAGGGAATCTCCATGACCGGTGATGTCCTTGATCTTGCAGCAAACGCTGACATTGTCAATAAGTCAGGCGCATGGTACCAGTACGAAGGTGAGAAGATTGGTCAAGGCCGTGAGAATGCTAAGCTTTACCTTGAGAACAACCCACAGGTACTTGCAGAGATCGATGCCAAGGTAAGAGCTCACTTTGGACTTCCTGTTGATGGAGCTAAGACAGCACCTAAGGCAGCTGAGACTGCAGAGAAAGAGCCTGCTAAGAAGGGCAGAGCAGCCAAGGCTGAATGATAGTACCATAATTAGTCGACTTTTTATCCCCTGATAGTTCATATAACTATCAGGGGATTACTTTAAATATTGTGTGGGGATATTATGACAGTCACAAATATAGTTGAATTAGATAAAAAGAGATGCAAAGTATATTTGGATGGTGAATTTACATTCGTTCTATATAAAGGGGAATTACGAGATTACAGTATAAGAGAAGGACAGGAGCTATCTGAGGCAAATTACCAAGAGATTATGGATGTTGTTCTTCCTAAGCGCTGCAAACTAAGGGCTATGAACCTTTTGCAAAAGAAAGACTACACTGAGAAACAGCTACGAGACAAGTTATCAGAAGGTCTTTATCCTAGAGAAATCACTGATGATGCAATTCATTATGTAAAAGCATATCACTACTTAGATGATGAACGATACGCCAGGGATTATATCACTTATCATATGTCCATAAGGTCTAAGAACCGAATTATCCAGGACCTTTCAGGGAAGGGTATCAGTAAAGATATCTTTATGCCTATAGTTGAGGAACTATATGTAAAAGAGGACTCTGATATAGAACTTGAACAGATTAAAAAGCTACTTTCCAAGAAACATTATGATCCGGAACAGACAGAATATAAAGAAAAGCAGAAGATAATGGCATTTCTTCTGAGAAAAGGTTTCCAAATGTCTGATATTCGCAGAGCTATGGAACTTTATGATGAATAACCAAAAAAAGAGGACTGATTCACATTGATGAATCAGGTAACCCTGTGATGCATGTAATGAACCCAATGGAGATACAGATTGGAATGATGTTTATACATATTCTGAGCAGATAATAAAAATTATACGTAAAAATAATCCTGATTCCCTTATTCTTGTCGGTACTCCGGATTATGACAGAAACCTTGCACCATGCGTAAGAAATCCACTTTCGTATGACAATATAATGTATGTTCTTCATTTTTACACAGCATCTCACCATGAGGGGCTTCAGGCAGTGCTTTTTGACAGAATTCCTTCACTTCCACAGACGCTTACAAGGGATTACGGCATTATTGCACATTTAATCAGAAATATAGCTTATAGAGTTTTGAGATAACCTGACTTAACGCTATATTGTCACACGATATTATAAAAAAAAAATTAAATTTCTTAATAACTCAATTTAATGTAACAATAATTCGATAAAATATAATTGTGAGATTTTCTATATATTCGAAGTATTTTGCAGGAGATTGATATGAAGAAAAAGATAGTATCTGTCCTTATTGCTAATATTATTTTTGTCTCAAACATTGCATTTGCGCCTTTTATATCTGATGCTGTTTTCTTTGCAGATGATACAGGCTTAGATGAGAATACTTCAATAGAAGAAGTTGAAGAAGATGACATCCCTGAAGTGCTTGAAATTCCGGATGAACAGGTTTATGTCAAGATATCAAAGTTTGAAGAATTACCGGAAGAAATTGCTTACCAGGAAGTAAAAGCAGGAACTGCATTAGAAGATATTATCTTTCCGGATACTTTAGAAATTGATGTTGTTGAAGATATTGATCGTGATGAAAGAATAGCAAGACAACTTGGTGAAGAACGTTTAAATAATAGGCATGACTATGACCTTGATTCTGAAGAGCAGGGATCTGAAGAGCCCGAGGCTCAAGAGTTAGAATCTGAAGAAACAGGTGATGAGATTCTATTCTTTGATTCTGAAACAGGTGAGGCATCTACAGCTGTTGATGAAAGCAATTCGATCGATTCTGTTATTGAAACAAATGATGAAGAAGAAAATTCTATTTTGTTGTTTGAAGAATCGGATGAACCAGTTAATGAGGAAGAAAGCGAGAGCGGAGAGGGGCTCATAGGCAAAATAAAAGACGTTCTTAGTATGGGCAGAGTCCATGCAACTGAAACTATTGATGAAGTTAATGATGTCGCTGATGTAGATGATGACGACGAAATTAGTCATGAAATGGTTTCAGAAATCCAGTGGATACTCAATCCTGTTCTAAACGGAACTGACGAATATAACCCGGAGATGGTGGGAATGGAGTATGTATTCACACCGATATTGCTGATTCCGGATTTCTATTATATTGAGGCTGAGCTTCCAACAATTACTGTTAAGATCATAGAAGATAGCTTTGAGTTCGATGAAACTGTAGAAGTAGACAGCGTAAAAATCAGAGTAAGAGCTGACAAGGGAGTATTTCCTGAAGGTGCTTTTGTAAACGCCACAAAGCTTGACGAAGACCAGGAAGAAAAGGTAAACAGCGTATTATCAGATCAAATCGAGACAGATGATAATGTTGTAAAGTCATACTCATTTGACATTAAGATTCTTGATGAAAATGGTGAAGAAATTGAGCCTGACACTGAAAAGGGTCGTGTAATTGTATCTTTTGAGTCAGAAGAAGTAACAAACGAATCTCTTAAAGCGGATATTTATCATATATTGGATGAAAAGAAACCGGAAGATTCCGGCTCAGCTGTTCTTGGAGCAACTCGTAGCATGTCCGAAGATAGCGCATCTTTAGGAAATATGTTGGTTGAAAAGTTATCATCGGTAGTTGTTGATGCAGACGATGCTAAGGCAATAGAAGCTGTAACTTATGGCTTTTCGACGTATGTTCTCAGATTCAGCTATGAAGGAGTACTGGATTACGAAGTTAAGCAGTCAGTAATTTCTTTAGATGATGTTCTTAAAGAACTGCAAATCGCCGAAGATGCCGATGGGAAAGAAATCAGTGCAGTAACCACTGACAACACGTTAGTGAACTACATCTATGTTGATACACTGGAATATGAGACAGATTCAGTAGGCAAAACAATACCGACAATTGATGATAATGGTTTGTTTAAACCAAGTAGCTCAGGTAAGTGGTTCTTAGTAGTTCAAAAGCCCCAAAAGGATCAAAAGAATCTCGAAACGACATTAGATATAACTTATGGCGGACTTACATATGCTGTCACATTGACCATTGGTGATATTTCCGCTGAAACAGTAGACTTTGAAAATGGAGGCTATCCATCCGGTATAGAACTTGGTATTAATTCCTTTAGACTTAAAATGCCTATAAGGATTAATAGTAATGCGCAAGAAAAGGGAGCTGTTTCCTATCAATGGGAGAGCAGTGATTCGAATGTTGACAGCTCTTTTACTCCTATCATGTATGCCAATACCGAAGAATATGCTGCAAGTTCTGCAGCAGCTGTTGGAAAATGGTACAGATGTCTTATCAATGGAAAAGCCAGTAATGCTGTTCAGGTGATAACTGAAAGCTCCGATTTATTACGAGATTGGATCGGCGTCAATACTCCTGTGGATCAATGCTATGTCACAAATGGAACTATGGCATATACACTTAGTTCTGTAACAACTTCAGGAGGAAGACTGGTAAATACTTTTGATGTTATCGGAGACTTTGAAGATGATATGCTTGCAACTACAGCAAGTGGTGAAGGATGGAAGGTTTTATCCAGCGAGCAGGCAAGCCCGACAAGTACAAGTTTTGGCGCCGGTGCAACTTTAAAGGAGTTATATTTCAGATTTAATGAGAATGATCCTTCGCTATTGTATGGTACAGCAAATCTCCTTGATGGCTATCGTTCGTTTGCATTTGGAGAAGATGCTGTTATAGGCGATAATACAATCGCAACCTATGCAACAAAAGGTACTCTTTATGCCAATAAGAACAGTGGCACCATAGATTGTGTCTCTTACATGGCTGTAGATTCAATTAAAACAGCAGCTACTAAAATGAAAAACAAAGCAGATGCAATCCAGTTACCGGCATATGCAGTTGTGCCGATAACATCGACAGGTCTAAGGGTATGGATGGGAATTCAAAATCCTTCACATCCACTGGCTTATACAAGTAGTGAGCTTAATCTGCTTGAGAACAAACTCAGCTCACTGGGTATGTCATGGGTTAATGTCCCTGCCGGCTCAAGTGTTGAGTTTGCCTTCTCTGTTGATTCTTTATGGGATGTATACTCATTAGAAAAGCATAAAAGAGTTTCTACTTCTTCATATTATAAACCAAGCGAATTACAAACAAATGTAAAAGGAGTTTCACTTAACCATGAAGGCAAAGCAAAGCTTCAGACTTATGCTGAAACTGTTGGAACTCCATATGATGACGTTGAAGTAAATATGAGCTTTGCTTCCGCTGAACTGTCAGATTCTATAATCGATGAGTTTAAAGGGAAAAAGAATCTGACCAAAGAATCTCAGGATTCATCAGAAGTCGGAAGTGCAGCAGCATATTTTGCTGATATTATTGAAATTGATGTAAATCAGACGGTTACTACTAATGGTACTTCAAGTAAAAGCAATGTTTCAGAAGTCGTAGATAACAATAAGAAAGCAGTACTTCTTTCGTTTGATATTTCTTACGATTTTAGTGAAAAGAAAAACATAACTTTACTCAGGGAACATGAAGGAACAGTAAGTTCCATGAGCACAAGTGGCTCCGGTGAGCATTATACTTTAGATAAAAACAACGGCAAGATTACTGTTTATGCTTACAAGTTCTCAACTTATGCTGTGGCATATCAGTCTTCAGCTCAGTATTACACAGTAACATTTGATAACGGAACTGAAAAGTCTACAGTTAAAGTTAAATCCGGGGATAAAGTATCTCGCCCTGAAGACCCTACTAAGGAAGGGTATACGTTCAAAGGATGGTATCAAAAAGGAGCGACGACAAGCAGTACCTCGACCTCGACGTCAAGTACTACCACAGCATCTGCTTATAATTTTGATACACCCGTAACAAAGAATATAACACTGGTTGCAGGCTGGACTGCTGCGAAAGAAGTTAATGGTGCGCAAAAGGATGTTGAAGATGATGATGATTCCCGAGCGCCGGCAACCGGTGATACATTGCCTATAGTATGGCTATGGGTGATCATTTTGGTGGCAGGAATAATTGCTTTTGCTTTTTCTGCTCATGAAATATACTCTAGTAAAAAAGACTGTGAAAAGTCGGAACTGAGCAGGCTTGAAAGATTTATCCTGTTTTTCGGAGCAATAATAAGTACCGCTACAATGTCCACAATCAAATATATTCGTGAAAACCGGGCTAAAGTTATATGCTGTGTTAGCGCAATAGCAGTAGTTGTTTCTTCAATAGCTCTTATCACTACAAGAAACCAGTACCAAAAAGCCGAGCACATTTATAGTGAGGCAGAAGAAACATATATTGAGGAAACACCTGATTCGCCTGAAAAACCTCAGGTTGCAGGAGTCAAAAAAGAAAGAGATAAGTCAGATGAATGGTGGAATCTCGTAAATGTTAATCTTACTGATCTCCAAAAGGAATATCCGGAAGCAGTGGGATGGATTTATTTTGAGAATGAGGATATAAGTTATCCGGTAATGTATTCCGGCGATAATTCAAAATATGTCACATCTGCATATACCGGGGAGAAAGCAAGGGCAGGCTCAATTTTCGTTGATTGTGAGTCTACACCGGATTTTTCAGATCCGCATAGCTTGGTTTACGGACACAATATGAAAGATCTGTCTATGTTTGGTAAGTTGCGCTACTATGAGACCGATCCGGAATATTACAATGAGCATCAGTACTTTCAGATATTCACAAATGATTCTGTTTATAGATATCAGGTTTTTGCTTGCGAAGAAGTAGCTGATAGCCATGACGTTTTCTGGACGTATGGAAAAGAGCCATCGAATTATTGGAAGACTCTCAAAAAGCTCGAGCGGGATTCAGTAATTGATACAGGAATTCAGACAAATGAATCTGATCATGTAATTACTCTGTCAACATGTACTGCAGATGAAAATACAAGACTTATTGTCTGCGGAGTAAGAACAGATTCGTATGATTACGAACAGTAGAATTCGTTTATTAGTGAAACAAAAATAAACTAATATATCAAAAAGTAGGGTAAAACAAAGGAAAGAGGGAAACTGAAGTTTCCCTCTTTTTTATATAATTCTAACATAAATTTAGTTTATAAAATTTTAATATTTGTATTCTTTTTGGGTTGATTAATTGCATGCCATTCTGTTAAAGTATCAGTGGTGAATTTTTAGTAAATTTTTAATATTTTTTTAATTGGTTGTATTGTTGAGGGGGAATTTAATATGAATCGAGCAAATTCGAGGGCGTCTTTTGATATTGTTCATGTTTTTTTGGATGCTTTAGTTCATTTGATTTCGTTTGGTATAACGTATTCATTTTTCGGGGGAAGAAATGCTTACACAGGTGCGCAGTGGAAAGCGTTTATTTCGTTGTATCTTGTTTGCATACTGGTTTTTCTTTTAATTAATAATTCTTTAAACATATATAACAACACTGTTTTCTTTTATATAGACAGAATATTTAAAAGAGAGACTGTTGCTTTTGTTGGTGCACTTTGCTGTGGCGCAATAATCTATTTCAATGTATCTGATATAAGATTTATTTTGGATTTTATTTGGTGGCTTTTAGGCACATCATATTTCCTTCTTACTATGCAAATAGTATTTTTTAAGGGAATAATTGATAAGTTTATTGCAAGGAAACATGTTCCGAGAGTTTTGTATGTCGGAAGTAAGGACTCTTATAACAAATTCAGATATTTCCTTGGCAAGACTTCTACTATTGTAAATGAGATTGGCTTTATAAGTTTTGACGATGATGATGAGTCATTGGAATATATTGGTAAGATTTCTGATCTTGAATCAATAATCAGAAAATACAATATTGATCAGATTTATATTTTACAGAAGAGAGATATGGATATCATTGCTCTTCAGAGCTACGTTGATAAATGCATCGAGATGGGTGTAACTTGTCGAATTATTATCGACACATTCAGAAGAAGAAAGGCTTTCTCTTATGTAAGCAGCGTCGGAACATACCCAGTTTATACATTCCATACTGTTCCGGTGAATCCATTTGAAAGAGTGTTCAAGAGAGGTTTTGATATTGTATTCTCTTTGGCTGGAATTATTGTTACTTTACCAATAATGATAGTTACTGCAATTGCAATTAAGCTTGATTCAAAAGGTCATGTTTTCTTTAAGCAGGTCAGAGTAGGTAAAAACGGTAGGCATTTCAAGATTTGGAAGTTCAGAAGTATGTGTATGAATGCTGAAGAGATGAAGGATGAACTTGAAGATCAAAATGAGATGGAAGACGGATTGATGTTCAAGATAAAGAACGATCCAAGGATAACAAGGGTAGGTCGCTTTATCAGAAAAACAAGTATTGATGAATTACCACAATTCTTTAACGTACTTGCTGGATCAATGTCTGTTGTAGGAACAAGGCCACCGACAATTGATGAAGTTTCAAAATACACTGCCAAGCAGTGGAGAAGAATTAGTATTAAGCCAGGAATCACCGGAATGTGGCAGGTAAATGGCAGAAGCTCTGTAACTAATTTCGATAAAATTGTAGAGCTTGACACAGATTATATTGATAACTGGAGTATGCTCCTTGATATTAAAATAATATTAAAGACCATCACCGGTGTCTTGACCAGGAAGAATTCATATTAAGATAGGAAGTCAAATATGAAAATTGCTATGATAGGGCATAAGAGAATACCTTCAAGAGAAGGCGGTGTAGAAATAGTTGTCGAAGAACTAGCCAGCCGCCTGGTTCAAATGGGGCATTCTGTTACTGTTTACAATAGAAAAGGACGTAATGTTGCTGACAAGAATGCTGATCTTGAAGCCCATAAACTTAAAAAGTATAAGGGAATAAGAATTGTTCATGTGCCCACACCTGACAATAAAGCTCTTAATGCCATTGTCTATTCATTTATAGCTACTATCATGGCTGTTTTTGGAAATTACGATGTAATTCATTACCATGCTGAAGGCCCATGCCTGATGCTTATTATTCCACATATACTTGGCATTAGAACCATAGCTACAATACATGGCCTTGATTGGCAACGTGCTAAGTGGGGCGGTTTTGCAACAAAGATATTAAAGCTCGGTGAGAAAATCGCGGCCAAATATGCGGATGAAGTAATTGTTCTATCGAGAAATGTTCAGCAGTATTTTAAAGACACCTATAACAGAGAAACCATATATATTCCTAATGGTGTCACAAGAACAGAATTCCGTGATCCTGATATAATAGCCAATAAGTTTGGTCTTGAAAAAGATAAGTATATTCTTTATCTTGGAAGAATAGTTCCGGAAAAGGGTATAACATACTTGATGGAAGCTTTTTCAAGGATTGATACAGATATGAAGCTCGTAATTGCCGGAGGAAGAAGCCATACCGGAGATTATGAGAATGAAGTAAAAAGACTTGCTAAAAAGGATAAGAGAATTGTCCTTACAGGATTTGTCCAGGGGCATCTGTTCTCAGAATTATATAGCAACACTTATCTTTATGTGCTCCCCAGTGATATTGAGGGAATGCCAATAAGTCTATTGGAGGCTATGAGTTTTGGCCGAAGATGTCTTGTGAGTGATATTCCTGAAAACAAGGAAGCATGTAAAGAATATGCTATGTATTTCGAAAAATCCAACGTTGATGATCTTGAGAAAAAGCTTAGAGCAGCCATAAGTGATCCTGAGCTTTTTTATACTGATTATGAGATCATGAACTATTGTTACAACAGATTTAACTGGAATGAAGTAACCAGTGCCAGTGTTATACTCTATATTGATGCCATCATCAATGTAGAGAGGATAGATAAGGTTTAAATGCGCAATAATTTTCAGATTCTGATAGATGTATTTCAAGCTGAAACGCAGGGATTAAATTTAGGGTTTTTTATAAACGTATCAATTTTGATAGCTATTCTTTTATTTATACCTGCGTTTTTTATAAATAGAAGGAAAAAAATCAGTACAGTAAAGCTTCTTCAATTCTATCTATTTTTGGTATATTCTTGGTTTGTTCTTAATATAACAATACTCAGGAGACCCATTGGATCCAGAGAGAGTATTGTTCATCTGTTTATCAATCTTGGCTTTGGTCTTAGAACAGGTAATCCTTCTTTTCGAGTAAGTGCCTACAGTATTTATAATATTATTTTATTTATACCAATAGGTATATTGGCATATCTTGCATTTAGAAACAAGATGTGCTTTAAAAGTATTGCCATAACAACACTTATTGGGGTATGCTACAGTTTGTTGATTGAAACTACGCAACTTATAACAGGCACAGGAATGTTTGAATTAACTGATATCTTGACTAATACGACAGGGAGCTTTATTGGGGCAGTTTTATGTGCCTTATTTATAAAATTATCTGGCAATAAAATAGATACGGAGCAGAAATAAGATGAAAGTATTAATGGTGAACAAGTTCTTGTATCCCAATGGTGGATCAGAGACGTACATATTTAAACTTGGCGAAGCTCTTATGGCTAATGGACATGAAGTGCAATACTTCGGAATGGAACATGAGGGTAGATGTGTTGGCAACAATATGAACGCATATACATCTGATATGGATTTTCATGACGCTTCTAAGCTTAAGAAGATGACATATCCTCTTAAGACTATTTATTCCAAGGAAGCGCGCCAGAAGATAAGACTTGTTCTTGATGATTTTGCACCTGATGTAGTTCATCTCAATAATTTTAATTATCAGCTTACTCCATCAATAATCCTTGAAATAGTTGATTGGAGAAAGAAGACAGGCCATAAATGCAAGATTGTCTTCACGGCTCATGATTATCAGCTTGTTTGCCCAAATCACATGTGTAATAATCCCAATACTCATGAGAATTGTGAGAAGTGCCTGACAGGCAGCTTTATGAACTGCACCAAAGGCAAATGCATCCATGGCAGTACAGCGAAGAGTTTTATTGGAACTCTCGAGGCTTCATTCTGGAAGATGAAGGGAACATATAAGTATATTGATACCTTCATTTGCTGCAGTAACTTCATGAAAACTAAACTGGATACAAACCCGTTATTTGCAAAGAAGACTGTAGCTATTCACAACTTCCTTGATGCTATAGACTGGATGGAGGTCAACAAAGAGGATTACGTGCTTTACTTTGGAAGATTCTCAGAAGAAAAAGGAGTCAGAACTTTAATCGAAGCTGCAAAGAGGCTTCCTGAAGTTAACTTTATTTTTGCCGGGAAAGGTCCTTTGGAGAATCTGCTTGAAGGAATAGACAATATTAAAAATGTCGGCTTTAAGAGTGGCGGTGAGCTATCTGATCTTATCAGAAAGGCAAGAGCATCTGTATATCCTTCTGAGTGGTATGAGAACTGTCCATTCTCTGTCATGGAATCACAGCTCTATGGAACACCTGTTATCGGAGCAGATATCGGTGGTATACCTGAACTTATAAAAGCCGGAGAAACTGGCCTTTTATTCAAAGCCGGAGATGTAGATGCATTGTGCGAATCGATACATAAACTCTGGCAAGATGATAATCTGGCAAAAGAAATGCATGAAGCATGTAAAGAATTGTCTTTTGATACTATAGATCAGTATTTGGAAAAATTACTTGTTATATATAAGTGATTATGGAATTTAAGATGATTTCATTTATTTGTATGGCTGCTATTGTGTTGTTTTTGCTTTTTTTGGTTTTAAATAAAGTAAAATTGGAAAAATCTAATGACGATTTTTTCGGAGTTGCAGACACTACTGCAATGAGAGGCCTTTGGTGCTTGATCATCGTACTGGTGCATATACCTATAGCATATCAGAATCAAATACAGGATATGATAGGCAGTTTTGCTTATATAGGTGTTACATTTTTTTTTATGACATCGGGTTATGGATTAAAGCTAGGACTGATGAGACACCCGGAATCAATTGGCAGCTTTTGGAAAAGGAGAATACCTAAGCTGGTTATTCCGTATTTTATAGCCATATTAATCTATTTGTTTTTATTTTTATTGAATAAAGAATCTATAGAACCGTATTTATTTTATTCGGTAGGTGGTTGGGTTTTATGGCTGATCTTTTGTTACTTTACATTTTGGGCAGTAAACACTATAAAGCTGTCAGAACGTTATAAAGATATAGTCATTTCAGCAGTAATCATATTAGTCAGCATCGTGATGTTTTTATGTGGAAATATTATCAGTTTTACAACATGGGTAACTGAGATTTATGGTTTTATTTGGGGAATATGGTTAGCAAACAACAATGAAAGATTTAAAGAATTTGCTATAAGAAAATGGCATGCAAAAGTTGTCGTTTTCTGCATGCTAGCTGCTTTATTGGGAGTTTTGTACCTTAGGTATAAAACCATATATTTTATAGGGAATTATATATTAAAGATTCTCTTGGGGCTTGCGATACTTGTCTTTATTTTAGTGCTAACATCGAGAATTATCATAGGAAACAGGACAATAAATTTTATTGGAAAAATATCTTACGAAATATTCTTGTGTCATGGTATTGCGATAAAAATAGTTGAGATGTGTTTCTCACATATTGAGTCTGGCTTGTTTATTGCAATGGCCCTAATTGTTTCTGTTATCATTGCAACAGTTGTCAGGGCTATTGCAAATAAATGGATAAATATTATGTTTTTAAAGGAGATAAAAAATGGCTGAGAAAAAGCTAAATGGAACCGTAATAGTAACATACAGATGTAATGCACGATGCTCTATGTGCAACAGATACAAAGCACCAAGTAAACCCGAGGAGGAGATTTCAATTGAAACAATCAAAAAGCTTCCTCAGATGTATTTTACAAACATTACAGGTGGTGAGCCTTTCATTAGAACTGATATCAAGGACATCGTAAGAGAGCTTTATAAAAAATCAGACAGAATTGTAATATCAACAAATGGATTCTTTACAGATCGAATCGTTGACCTTTGTAAGGAGTTTCCACAGATTGGTATTCGTATTTCAATCGAAGGTCTTGAGAATACCAATAATGAGATCAGAGGACTTGAAAATGGTTATCAGAGAGGTTACCAAACCCTTAAAACTCTTCGTGAGATGGGAATGAAGGACGTTGGATTTGGCATGACAGTTCAGGATAAGAATGCACCTGACCTGGTTCCACTTTACAAACTCTCAGATGAGATGGGAATGGAGTTTGCTACAGCCTCTCTTCATAACAGTTTCTATTTTGTTGAGGCTAAGAACATTATTAAAGATCGTCCTATGGTCGCCAAGAACTTTGAGAACCTTGTCAATGAACTTCTTGCCAGCAAGAGCCCTAAAAAGTGGTTCAGAGCTTATTTCAACCATGGCCTTATCAATTACATTTATGGTCAGAAGAGACTTCTTCCATGTGATATGTCTTTTGACACATTCTTTATCGATCCTTACGGCGATGTAATGCCATGTAACGGAACCAAGGATAAGGAGGTTATGGGTAACCTCAATGAACAGAGCTGGGATGAACTGTGGAATTCACCGGAAGCTGAAGCAGTACGTAAAAAGGTACGTTGCTGCGATAGAGACTGTTGGATGATAGGTTCAGTTTCTCCTGCTATGCATAAGTACATCTGGGTTCCACTTTGGTGGGTAATCCGTCACAAGGCTAAGTTCTGGACCAAGAAGAAATACAGCATGTATGAGAACAAGATTGTTCGCGACCTTCGCGATGGCAAGGTTACGAAGGAAGAGCTTGATAAGTGCAGTACCTGCGATATGTGTGCTACTGTAAATAATGGCCTTTCAGCTGCATCTATGGAGCAGCTCAAGGATAAGACCGGTGAAGAAATCGTTGATGCAGATATCGCTGCACAGATGAATAAGTAATACCGTTAATAGATTGGATGGTGAATAGTAATTGAGTAGTAATAGAGTTGCTTTAATCGGTTTAGATGGTTCAGGAAAATCTGCTAATATTTCTTTGATGAAGAAAGATAGTGATTATAAGGATTATGACTTTATGTGGGTTAGGTGGAAGCCGACTCTTCTAAAGCCTCTTTATAAAATTGTTAATAAGAAATCATCAAACGGTGGCAATAAAACCGCTGAAAAAACTGAAAGAGTTGCTATTAAGCAGGAGTATGAAGCAAAGGCAGGAATAAAGAAAAGAATATTCAAAAGCCCATTTGTCAGAAAAATGTGGCTTGGTCTGGCAACTCTTGATTACTTTTTTCAATTCTATGCAAAAACACTGAAGATGCTGCTCAAGAAGAGAAATATCATTTTTGACAGATATTATCTGGATTTATTTGTGGATCAGGGTATCAATTTCGGATATAGTCCGAATAGAATACATAGGGAGATTAAAAGAAAAGAATGGCTATTTCCTAAAATGAACAAAATTGTTTACATTCGCGTTAATCCTCGTACATGTTATGAGAGAAAGGATGATATTCCCAATATGGAATACCTTGAGAAGAGGTATGAAATATATGAATATATTTCAAAGGCAGACAATTGGGATATCATCGACGGGAATGAACCTTTGGCAGAGGTTAACAAAAAAATCAAGCAAAGGATAATAGGTGACTAACAATGAGTAAACAGAAAACTATTATGATTATTTTGGATGGCTATGATTATTCTTTTGTTATGAAGAATCTCGCTTCACTGCCTTTTCTTAGCCAGCTCAATGATCAGAAAAAACTAGCAGCGTTGGAGTCAGTTGTTCCGGCTGATTCAATCCCTTCCTGGACTACAATTTACACAGGCTTAAATCCTGCAGAGCATGGTGTAATTGAGTCAATCGACTACCTGAGTTTCAAGAAAAAGATCAAGGGTGATTATTCTGTAATAAAGGGTAAAGCTTTCTGGGATAAGCTTAGCGAGAAAGGAAAGAAAGTATTAGTATTTAATCCGTTTATCGCATATCCTGCCTGGGATGTGAATGGTCTTATGATTTCGGGACCGGTTTTTGAAGGAGGCGAGATAAGCACTAACAAGCCTGAGGAAGTCGATATTTCCAAGCTTCCACCTTTAGGAGGACTTGTAGACAATCCTAACGATAAAACAATGCCGGCCTTTTTTGAAAACAATATGAAACTGACAGAAAAACAGTTTGATTCCTTTATGGATTACTTCTCAAAAGGCAATTATGATTTTGCTTTCCTTGGCATCTTGACTTCAGACAGAATGCAGCATTTCTTATGGAAGTATAACGATCCTACAGATAACTGGTATAAAAAAGGAAATAGAATGGAAGGTTCTATCCTGAAAATGTATCAGTTGATGGAGAGAAGAGTTAAGGAAATCTTTGATAAGTATCAGGATGAATACAATATTGTTGTCATTAGTGACCATGGACATGGCAGACGCGTACAGAAGACATTCTATGTTAATCAGTGGTTGATTAACGAAGGCATCATAAAGGATAAAAAACTTAAGAAGCGTGCCATTGAGTATTCCAAGAATATGACATTAAGATTCCTGGCTAGACACAAAATCGTTGAGCCTGGAACAAGATTCTTTAAGAAATTTAAGTTTGCTCATAAGGTTAAGAATGCAGATTATGTATTCAAATCTAATGATAGCAAGGTATATGCTCCAAAATTTGACGGTTGCAATCCATTTGGTGGTATTTGCGTAAACAAAGACAAGTTTTCTTCTGTTGAAGAGTACGAAGCAATGCGTCAAAAGATCATTGATGATCTGATGAAGGTTAAAGATCATGATAAGCAGATCATGATGTGGGTAAAGAGAAGAGAGGATATCTATTCCGGCGCAAAGGTTAATAATTTCCCGGAGATTGTTTACAGAATGGATCCTGACTATGGCGTTGACAGAGGCTTGTTTGGCCACAAGCTCTTTGGAATCAATGCTATGCACGAGATCATTTCTGGTGGACATAAATTTGAAGGAATCATTTGGGGAACGCGAACAGATGTCTGCGAAGTAAAATCTGTTCTTAATATGCATAATTATATAATGGGGTTGTTTGATTTGGGTGAATCTAAGTAATAACTGGGGAAAGAGTAAAGAGAGAAAATAAAGTGGTTATAATATCTGATTGTTTGATTAACAAAAAAGATGAGGGTGGAATTAAAGTAGCTAGTAGTCTGGCTAAGAGATTGAAGGACAGAAATTCTGCATATTTAATATCTTATTCAGAAGATGATTTTGCAGATGAGAGGGTTAATGTCAACAGATCTTTTACCAATAAGGAATTGTACAGGTCTATTTCTGATAAGAGTGGGCCAATAATCTATATACCTTTTTCTTCAAACAGTATGGGAGGAGTTCTCAGAACTTTCTTCCTATCAAAGAAGAGTAAGAAAAAGGTATATAGCT
This sequence comes from Butyrivibrio sp. VCB2001, assembly GCF_000423965.1. Taxonomy (NCBI): domain Bacteria; kingdom Bacillati; phylum Bacillota; class Clostridia; order Lachnospirales; family Lachnospiraceae; genus Butyrivibrio; species Butyrivibrio sp. VCB2001. The sequence continues at coordinate 65,318 of NZ_AUIZ01000008.1, forward strand.
TGTTTGTATTGCGTCACCCAATGGATTTTGTTAAGAAGGCAATTTTGTCTTTGTCAGGTGCTAAGATTATCGCATTATCCAGAGAATCTTATGACTATTATAATGACCTTTTTAATGATCGTGTCATATATCTGAAAACAGGAATTGATACAACAAAGTTTACACCCTGTTCTCTGGAAGAAAAGAATGCTATAAGAATCAAATATGGATATGCAGAAAGTGATAGAATAGTTCTTCATGTAGGACACTTAAAAAGGGGAAGAAATGTCGATAAACTGCTGAATATTTCCAGTGATTACAAGGTGCTTGTTCTGGTCAGCTCAGTTACCCAAAAAGATCCTGACCTGGAAGCACAATTAAAAAAATCTGAGAATATCAAAGTTATAGATACTTACATCCCGAATGTCGAAGAAATTTACAAGATGGCTGATGTATATCTGTTCCCTGTTGAAGAAGCAAGGAATTGCATAGATGTTCCTCTGTCAGTGCTAGAAGCAGCAGCATGCAATGTACCTGTTGTGTGCACTGAATATGGAGAATTAAAAGAATTCCGCAATGCTGACGGATTCTGTTTCCTTAAGGATTTAGGAAGCGATTCTTTAAACAAAGCACTTGATAAGATGTATCATTTAGACAATAACAATCGAGATATTGTTCTTGAATATGACTGGTCGAATGCGGTCAAGAGACTTGAAGAGTTGGACTGATAAAGAGAGAAAAATGAAGCCAAAAGTTAGTATTATCATCCCTATATACAACGTAGAAAAATACCTTGAAAGAAGTGTTAATTCTGTAATAAACCAGTCTTTTAAGGATTTAGAGATCATACTAGTTGACGACGAGTCTCCGGATAATTGTCCTGATATGTGTGAGAGCTTTAAAGAGGCAGATAGCAGGATTAAAGTTATACACAAGAAAAACGGAGGTCTTGGACTTGCCCGTAATTCAGGACTGGATGTAGCCACCGGAGACTACGTTTTCTTTTTGGATTCAGATGATTATATCGATCTGGATACAATAGAGTGTATGTACAATGCAGCTATTTCTAATGATGCAGATTTTGTAAGGGTTGATAATTACAGAGAATCTCTTGATGGCAGGATATTAAATGAATCCTATGTGCCTCCAATGAGAGAGGGGGTATATGACAAGGAAGAATTAAGACAGGATTTATTGTTCCCTCAATTTGGAATGGCACCCACTGATACGGCAGATAAATATGTTTCCTGCAGTGTTTGGAGAAATCTTTATAGAAAAGATATTATTGATGCCGAAAATATCCGATTTGTATCCGAACGAGAGATGATATCTGAGGATATCCCGTTCAACCTTGATTTTATGATGAGAGCTGACCGGGCATATGTAATCAATAGGAAGTTCTATCATTATATTGTTAATGACAGTTCTTTAACCCAGTCTTATAAAGCGGATCGATTCAATAAAGAACTGGATCTGTACAGAGGACTTGAAAAAAGGCTCACTGAATATGGCGTATATGAGCCCTGTGAAGAAAGAATGAAGAGATTTCTCATGACTCGCGCCAGAAACAGCATAAAAAGAGAACTTATTGGTAATACCGATAAAGCAAAAGCTAAAGAGAATGTTAAGAAAATTCTTGGCACACAGGAACTGGAAAAAATCTTTAAAACTTATGATGGTAATAAATTGCCAATGAAGTACAGACTCGTCTTTTGGGCAATGAAATATAAGTGGATAGATGTTTTGTGGGTTATCAGGAATAAGCTTTAAGCTTTTAGAAAGAAATTACAGATATGGAGCACATGGTTTCAGTGATCATGCCGGCATACAATGCCCAGGTCACATGTGAAAAGTCAATAAAGAGTGTCCTTAACCAGACCTATAAGGATTTTGAACTGATCATCATAAATGATGGTTCTTCTGATAATACAGAAGAAAAGTGTAAAAATCTTATTACCGGACATGAAAACGCCAGAGTTATAACGCAGAATAACCAGGGCGTTTCTGCTGCCAGAAATAATGGAATCCAAAATGCTACTGGTAAATATATTGCATTTATCGATTCAGATGACGAGTATAAAGAGACATTTTTGGAAAAGATGGTAGGTGCTGCTGAGGCTGAAGATGCAGATCTTGTGCTTTGTGGCTTTTCAGAGATGAAAGGCACAGAAGAGCACGTTATGTATATTCCTGAGGCATGCGGATCAAAAAAAGACTACTGCAATCACCTTTTAAAAAAAATAGCCGGAGCATCAGGGTTAAATATCCCATGGAATAAACTATATAGAAGAGACAAAATTCAATATCTGTTCAATACTCAAACGCAGATGGGAGAAGACCTTGAATTTGTCTGCAAATATATTGCCGATATTGGTAAAGTGACTTCTGTTCAGGAATCGCTTTACTATTACGACACAAATATGGAGTCTTCGTTGACGTCACATCTGGACTTGAAACTGAGAGCAATTTCTGCAGATATGTTAGTAATGATGGAATTAACTGATAATGTAGGGCTTTCTCAGAATATTGTTAAGAACAAGTTCTATGACAGGATAGAGGGAATTCTTAAGCCACTTAATAGAAATGATTATAAGGAGGCTTTGAGATTTCTATATGGAGAAGAGAAATTTGTCAGATTATTGAACTGGGCTCCTGATCGAGCAAAAAATAAGTTTATTCGTTTTTGTTTGGTTCATCATTGTATAAATGCTTTATTCCTGTATCTTTCAGCTAAGAAAGGGATAAAAGGGATACTTAAATAGAGAGAAGCGATTATGAACGGTGTATTCAAGATTGAGAAAATACTTAGGACATCCTTGCTGGTAATAATGCTTATATTAATGTGTGAGGGTTTTACAATTATTCAGAATTCCAATAAATACTTATTCATATTGGGATTTCTGGCAGCAATTGGTCTATTCTTGTGTAAAGAAGAAAAAGTTATTAACTTTGGTTACAAGAATCCATTTGTGATTTTACTCTCAGCATACCTGATTTTTGATTATTTTGTTATTAACTATGAGTCGACACTAATATATGTTTATTATCTGATAATCTGGCTTTTTGTCCTGGTTTTATTACTGGATATGGGAGAAAGTTTTTTCAGATTGCTGATAAATGGAGTATATTACTTTACTATTTTTGAAATGGTTACAGTGCTGTTAGAACTTGCAACAAAACATTTAAGCTTGTTGGTGCTTAAGCCATTATATTCAAATAATATCTATGCATCTATAGTGATTATTGCATCGAGAGGTTATTATGTTGGGGTGGTTGGAGAGAAGGCTGCTGCTGCATTCTGGCTTATAATAGGCCTTTCAATGTTTTTGGTCAAACATGTAAAAAAAGGTGAAAGCATTAGCATCAAGACAATAATTGGCACAGCTTTGTTTATGCTTTGCATTGCACTGACTGCGAAGAGAACAATAATAGTCTTTGCAATAATATTGATCGCATCACAGTTTCTTCTTGTTAATTATTCAAAGAAAACAATAACTGTTTTTGTGCTTATTATTGTTGCCATGGCAGGGGCTTACTTTGTGTACCAATATGTACCTGCAGTTCAGCTTATGATAGATAGATTTAGTAGTTCCACTGAAGACTTATCTACGATGAACAGCAGAACCATGTTATGGGATTATGCAAAAGAAATGTTCCATGCAAGACCTGTATTCGGTTGGGGAAGAGGAACATTTCATCTTGATTCTCCAAATAATATGGAAGGTCACAACGTTTACCTTCAAAATTTCGCTGAAAATGGGATTGTCGGTGGATGTTTGTGGATGCTTACGTACGCCTCCGGTCTTATAACACTGATTTATTTATACATTAAGACACATGATGAACTTGTTAAGATACTAATGTTTTCGCAAGGCTTATTCTTATTATACAGTTTGACTGAAAATGTATTATTCACGACATCCTTTGAAGGATACTATATTGTAACCTTTATAGGATTAAGCTATGCTTTAAAGAAGTTTAGGACATCGGATATATGAAAAAGTTAAATGGAAAAAGACAGCTAAGTCTGATGATGATCATTACATTCATCACTCAGTTCTTGGCTATTTATAAATCTACGATAACAGCTGCCAATTTTGGAGCAGGAACTGAGCTTGACGCGTACAATTTCTCTAATAATCTTGCAACTTTTCTGTTGACGTTTGTTGCCACGGGGATAACCACAGTAGTAATTCCCGCATACATCAAAAAAACCGACAGTAAAGCAGTTGATACATTTATAACATCGATATTCTCGACAGTTATGCTGCTGATGACGATAATGTATATATTCAGAATGCCTCTGGTACATCTGCTGACTCACAGAGAAGAACAGTTTTACGGCTTTGTAAATGAGTTCTTTTTACTGACGATATTTATACAGATGCTACCGGCATTTTTAGGAGTAACTACCGCATATTTTCAGTGCGAGAATAAGTATAATGTACCTAAGATAATTCTTTTGATTTCTAATATAGTTGTTGTAGCGATTCTCGTTGCACTTAAATCATTTACCCTCAAAACATATATATGGATACTTCTTTTGGGAGCAGTCATTCAGTTTGTATTTGATATTCTGATTGCTGTTAAGTGTGGGTTCAGATTTAGGCTTCAGTTAGGAATAAAGAATCAGGAGTTTCAGAAATTATTCAAAGTTTTTATTCCTACTGTATTCAGTAGTGGTCTATACAAAGTTCAATCTCTTATTGATTCACTGCTGACATCAAATATCGGCGTTGGGCAGCTTACTATCCTTACATATTCGAATACCATTGTAGGGATGGTAAATAATATGCTGATAAATAATCTATGTGTATATGCTTATCCCAAGATAGTAAAAGCTCCTGAGAATGAGGAACAGGACATTCTATGGAAATACATTGTGTATTTTCATGGGGTAATCTGCCTTCTTATCGTCGGCTTTTTTGCCGCAGGAAGAGAGTTTATTGGCCTCTTGTATGAGCATGGCAAATTTACACCGCAGGCAGCTGATGCTGTATTTATCTGTATGTGCATATATATCTTTGGACAGCAGAATAACATCATACGTGATCTGATCTATAGATTCTTCTATGGACATGGCGATACAAAGAATACCTTCAAGAACAGTTTTATGGCCAGTGTTGTAAACATTGTAGTAAGTATCATATTGGTTATCCCTATGGGAGTATATGGAATTGTTCTTGGTACTGTGATAGCAGGATTATTTTCACTTATCAGTATTTTGTTAAGGTATAGAAAGAGCTTTGAGTTTAAGTTTAACAAAAAGTTTGTATGCACTGAATTGCTTAAGAATGAAGTTGCTTTGATATTAGGAGCAATAGCTGTCTTTGCAATTAAGAAAGCTACTGGTATTGACTCATATATTATTGGACTGTTCCTATATGGAGCAATATCGGTAATTGTGTTCCTTTTGGTTTTACTGGTTACAAAGAGTGTAGTGATTAAGAGTGTTATTAAACGATAATGTCAGGTGTATTTTATGAATAGACATGCATATTTGATCATTGCCCATAATAGCTGGGAACAATTAAAGTTTTTGATATCAGTCTTAGACGATGTCCGCAATGATATTTATTTACATATAGATATCAAGGCCACAGATTTTGACAGAAATGCATTTGAAAAGATTGCGAAACTGTCTAAATTGTACTTTGTAGAGCGGACTAATGTTATTTGGGGAGATTATTCGCAAATAAGGTCAGAGCTGGTTCTGCTTGAGGCAGCGACAAAGAATGGACCATATAAATATTATCACCTTCTTTCCGGTATTGATATGCCGGTAAAGAGCCAGGATGATATACATGCATTTTTTGACGAAGAAAGTTATGAATTCCTTGAGTATGTGGATTTTGATGATAAATCAGAAGCATCCCGAAGGACCAGATATCATTATTTTTTACAGAATAAAGTTGGAAAAAGCAGAGATTGCAGAACAAGAAAATTTCGTGAAAAAATCGTTGGACTAGAAAAGAGAATCGGAATAAACAGATCTGCGGGATTTTATGATTATCTTGGCAAGGGAGCTAACTGGTTTAGCATAACCGAAGGTTTTGCGCAGTATGTTATAGATAATCTGGATTTTGTAAAGAAACACTTTAAAAACACAATTTGTGCCGATGAAGTCTTTCTGCATACATTGCTAAAAAAGTCTCCATTTAAAGATAATTGGTATGGCTTTTATGATAAAGACATTAAGTATCAGAATATGCGATACACTGACTGGGAAAGAGGAAATCCATATGTTTTTGATAAAGATGATTTCTTTGAATTGACCAAAAGTCAGTATATGTTTGCCAGGAAATTTGATGAACGGATAATTTGTGATGAGGTCAAAGAGTTTTTATGTAAAACATCGCATACTACCGAGTATTAAGAAAGGATATACTATGAAAATCGGAATAATAACATTTCATGCGTCACTTAACTGTGGATCTATGCTTCAGGCATATGCACTTCAGACTGTACTGGAAAAGAAATACGGAGCTGATGTAGAAATCATCAATTTTGCCAACAGTGGTTCTCGTAATATGTACAACGTCATAGATTTGAGACCCAAAAAGAGCGCTATAAGAAACAATATTAAATCTGTTACAAATCTAGGTACGATAATTCCATATAGAAGAGATTATCTTACATTCAAAAAACAATATTTGCATTTATCTGCCGGGGACTATAGAACTGCAAAACAGTTAGAGGGAATTGAGAAAAAGTATGATTTATTGATTGCCGGCGGAGACCAGATCTGGAATGTCCGCTGCCCTGATGCAGATAAAGCCTATTTTTTAGGCTTTGCTAAAGATATTAAAAAGGTGGCATATTCTCCCAGCTTAGGCGCTAATGATATTTCTGAAAGCGCTAAAGATCCGGAAGAATATAAACGTTATTTATTAGATTTTGATTATCTCTCCGTGAGAGAGCCAAATGGTAAAAAATGGCTGGAAAAGCTCACAGGACGTGAGGTTGAAATAGTAGCAGATCCAACATTACTGCTAACAAAGGAAGAATGGGTATCAGGTTTTGATTTACCCCAAACAGAAGAACACTATATATTTAATTATGCATTCTTTCATAACAGGGAAGAAACTAATCTGGCAATCCAAAAGATTTCTGAACAGATGAATATGCCTGTCTATGTTTTGGATGGAAAATCTTGGGCGTACTATAAGCTTGACAAATATGGAATAAAGAAGTTCCCTATGACAGGACCGCTAGCATTTTTAGCGTTGATGAAAAATGCAGATCTTGTTCTTACGCAGTCTTTCCATGGAACTATTTTTTCTGTATTGTTTGAGAAACAGTTCTGGTCATACAAGCGACCTGTAGAAAACGAAGATAAAGATGACAGGGCAGTAGCCATCCTTAAACAATTAGGACTGTCTGAAAGATACCAGGTAATCGATGAACTTCCTAACATGGATTATCTTAAGAAAATAGATTATGAAAATGGTGTTAGCAGAAAAGCAATCAGTGAATTGAAAGAAAATGCCTTTGCTTATCTTGATAAAGTTTTAGGTGAGAGGGCATAAATCTTAAGAGCACGAGAGATATGATACGAAGTAGGAAGGAACAATAAATAGAATGATAAGTAGTATATCAGAACTAATTGATTGGTTGAAATATGAAAAAAAGAGATACTATCCATCTAAGCCATATAATGGTTTGTTTTTAATCGATCATTTAGTTGCTGAGTCATATCAACAGATTTGGCGATATCAAAAAATGTTAAGAATAACAGAATATGTTTATAGTAAAAGAAAGAATCCAGTGTTCCTCTTGTTGTATTGTGTCGTAGGTAGAATTAAAAATGTAAGAGGGGCAAGATTAGGTATATATATTCCTGAATACGTTTTTGATAGAGGATTGCTTATAGATCATTATGGCAGCATCACCATTAATGGTTGTTGTAAAATAGGAAAGAATTGCAGATTGCACGGTAATAATTGTATTGGTAATAAAGGTGCAGGAAGAGTAGACGAATTTCCAATTATAGGTGATGATTTTGACTTAGGGTTTGGAGCTTCAGTAATTGGCAGAGTGAATTTAGGAAACGGAGTAATTGTGGGAGCAAATTCATTGGTAACAAAAAGTTTTAGTGGCGATAATCTGGTTTTGCTTGGAACTCCGGCATCAGAACTCAAACAATGATAGATAAAGAGAAAATAGTCATGGAAAAGAAATTAAGGAAAGTGATATACTATATAATTCCGCCAATACTAGTTTTAGCGTCAATATTTTCAGCTTTTAGTAATGATGTATGGGGGGATGAAGTATATAGTATAGAGCTATGCAAACATCCATTTTTTGAGATGCTTTCAATAGCTTCACTTGATGTTCATCCACCGCTTTATTACATAGCTCTTAGATTAGGGATTGTATTGCTAGGTAATTTCATGGATTTAATATATGTCGGAAAGCTTGTTTCAATCGTTCCATATATTATCCTTCTTGTAATAGGATACACATATATTAACAAGCATTATGGTGAAAGTGTTGCTTTCTTTTTCAATCTTTTCGTTGTCGGAATGCCCAAAATGCTTATTTATTCCACTGAGATTCGAATGTACTCATGGGGAATGCTGTTTGTAACATGTGCATTTTTACAACTACCAGGCATCATAAGTGACCAAAAATCAAAAACAAATTATGTGTTGTTGACCATCTTTTCGACTATGGCAGCATATACTCATTATTTTGCCTGTGCATCCGCTATAGTCATATATATTGAAATTTTCTGCATTTTTCTTATATCAAAGAAGTATAAAGAAATACTCAATCTGATTCTATCCGGGATTGGCAGTTTTGTAATGTATATCCCCTGGCTGTTTATTTTCTTACAGCAGACAGCGGTAGTAGTGGATGACTATTGGATAGATCCTCCTACAATTATCAGTGTTATCAAGAACTTTATGTTCCTGTTTTCAGCAAATAAGGTCATTGATGTATTGACCCTTTTGATATTTGCAATCAGCCTTGTTGGCATTGCATTTAGCAAAGAGAAAATAAGGAAAGTTGCCATTTGCGGTATTGTGGTATGGATAGGTACGATAATATTTGGAGTTGCTCTTTCAGTAATACTTCGACCAATATTTGTATCAAGATATGTAATGGGATCAGCTGCATGTATGTGGCTTGGTGTATCGCTTGGACTCTCTCTGATAAATACAGACAAACTAAAGAAAAATGGTATGGTTTTACTGGTATTAGTAAGCTGTTTTCTTGTCACAGCCAATTATGTAAAAGATGAGATGAACAGCAAATACGTATTTGAGAAGAGCATTGCAGATGTAGGCGATATAATTAACGATGAAACTGTAATTGCCAGTGACAATATGCATGTTCAGAGAATTGTATCGTATTTCTATCCACAAAATTACAGCATCGTATATGGTGAATCACTTTCAGAAATAACACAATTGGTATATAGTGATTGTAATCTTGGAAGAACTGATGACATTCATGAGATTACTGATGGTGCAAAGAATATAGTATTATTAAATTATAAAGAAGAGACAAAAGCTTCCTTTGAACAGGAAGGGTTTGAGTTGGAAAAAGTAGGTGAAGGTAAGGTGAGCTGGTACAGCTTTGATATGTATTCTGTACGTGCGAAGTAAGATTTAAAGAGGTGCTATGGACAGAAAAGGGTTAAGACATACGTTAATTGGCTGTTTTTGGGCGCTGACATTATTATTACAGATAATAATGCCTTCATTTAGTGTGCAAGCTGCAACTACTCAGAGTAAACAGTCTTCTTTGCCCAAACTTAAAGTCAGTGGCAGTAAATTAGTTGATGAAAGCAATAAACAAGTCATTCTTAAAGGCTTTAGTTGTGCTACATCTACACGAATATCATCAGATTGGCCTAATTGGTATACTGATAAAACTTTTAAGACTATAAAATCCTGGGGAGCAAATGTATTCAGAGTTACATTAAAACCTGAACAGTATGTTGAAGATCCTAAGTGTGCTCAGTTGCTGTACGGATACATAGATATGTGTATAGCAAACGATCTATATGTGCTGATCACCTGGATGGGAAATGAGGATTATCAGAACTACTCAGAACAAGCCAAATCCTTTTTTGATAGCATGAGTAAGAGATATAAAGGGTGTAATAATGTTATCTATGAAGTATGTAATGAGCCGTTTCATTCACCCTGGACGGCTATCCGTAGTTATGCAGATTCGATAATAAAAGTGATCAGAGCAAATAGCCCTGATGCTGTTATTGCTGTTCCTACGGCTTATCATATTCTTCAATCTGATGATTCTATGATATCGGTATTAAATAATCCACTAAATTATAAGAATATTGTTTATTCGTATCATATGTACGTGGGTAGCAGCTTACATAGTTCTACACTGGACTCGATAGATACTCTGCTTAATAATAACTATCCTGTTTTGATTACTGAGTGGGGAGCTACTTTATCGAATGGCCAGGATGGCTTCTTTAAAGATAAGTCAATTACATGGCTACGCTTCCTGGATTCAAGGAATATTGGATGGATTAACTTTAATCTTTCAGACGTATATTGGAATAATACGCCCTATAATAGCAGTGTTGCCAAGATGGGACAGTGGAATTCTGATTTGAACGATTCGATTTTGTCCGAGAGCGGTTATTTAGTTAAGCATTATTTGTTGGGGGATTACAAGAACAGTTCAGGCTCGCATGAATTGATGGAGGTAAAGAGTGGATATGCCTTTTGGAATGATGATATTAAGAAGAGCGTAACGAGTGTCGTTTTTAACAAGAATGGCTTTGCTTCTTCCAAAGTTATAAAGAGCTGGGACTGTTCACTGGTTAGCGGAACAGGTATGGTTACCGCTTATATATGTTCTGGTGCGAATGGGAACACATTATACATTATCCCTTCTTCCGGAACACTTATTGCCCCTACTTCCATGGAAAGCTTTTTTGAGGGATTTGAAAATGTCAAAACTATAGATTTTACTGGTTTAGATACATCCTGTACGGTTAGCGCAAAAAAAATGTTTTATAATTGTCTATCGTTGGAAACCATTAAATGGGGGCAGAATATGTTTGCGAATGTGGTTAACTGGTCAGAAGCATTTGAAATGTGTAGATCGCTTAAACAGATAGATCTGACAAGGATAAACATGCGTAATACGACTAATATTAACCTGATGTTTTCCTGGTGTAGCAGTCTTGAGAAATTGACGTTGCCATATTTAGAGGAGTGCAAACTTAATGAAAGAGTGGATGTGTTTTATAAATGTGGCATTGATTCTGCATCCCTTACAATTAGTGTTGCGTCGAAAAATAAGGGGTTTGTTGATTCACTGATAAAGAATTCAACAGAACCTAATAGTAAATATAAATTAGTAAGTTATTAAAGGACTCTTATGAAAACTATTGATATTTTTGAAAAAAACAAATGCTCATATTTAAGAATCTTTCTTATGGTATACATATGTATTAGACATTTGGGAGATTATGAGAGTTCAATTCCATTCTTTTTAAAACAGGGATTTCTTGCTTGTGGAATTTTCTTTTTATTGTCCGGATATGGACTTATGTTGTCTTACAATAAAAAAGGATCAGAATACCTGCAGGGATATTTCAAAAAAAGAGTTTTAAGACTTATTATACCGTTGATATTAGTATTTCCTGTATTTCTTCTGATAAAGTATGGCTTAGGAGACTTATCTGGTTTTGGCCTTAAAAACTATTTAAAGGATATTCGTGGTAGCAGATTTATTATCAACTATAGTTGGTATGTTTACATTCAGATATATTTGTATATTCTATTCTTTTTTGAGGTTAAAAAGAAAAATAATCAATTAAGAATGCTTATTTTTAATATTGCAGTTGTTTTAGTGATGTTTTTACTAAAATTTAGTGCATGCTATTACCTGTCGACATTTTGTTTCAATTTGGGAATATATTTGGCTAATAAGGAGCATTTGAAGGTTAATATTTTAAAGACTATGTTGTCATTAGTAGGATTTATAGCCTTGATGGTGCCTTATATTAGCCTTGAAAACTATTACATAAAGTATCCCATTGGCATATTTGCCTGCCTGGCTTTTGCATTATTTACTACATATGCATTAAGCTATATTTCGGTTGGTGCCAATAATGCATTATCGAAAATAAGTAGTATCACATATGAGTGTTATATATGCCAGGGAATTGTATTCCTTTTATATTATCGAATACTTAATATAGACATAAATGTTGTCGTTAATTGCTTATTGTGTGTATGTGCGATTTTCATACTGGGATTTGTTGTGAACATGATAAGCAATAAGATATTTAAACGATTTATTTAGAATGAATTTACAGTAATATTATTATTATTTAACAACATCATACATCGAAATTATGATACTTTTGAAATGTAGCCGCTTGAAATTTTATACCAAGGAGGGTACGTATGTTAAAATTCAAAAGTATCGTTAAAAATGTTGTTATTCCATCAATTATTCTTATTTCAGTTGTATTTTCTCTAGGCTTATTCCCTTTTATGCAAGTTCAGGCTGCATCAGGAAATAATAGTTCACGAGGACCTGCTTCAACAGTTTCAAAATTACATGTTGAAGGAAGCAGTATTGTGGATGGATCCGGTAATCCTGTGCAGCTTCGTGGATTCTGTTGTGGTTCTTCCACCAGAATTGATAGATATTGGCCTACATGGTATACAGATCAGACTTTTAAAACTGTTACATCGTGGGGCGCTAATCTGTTCAGAATAACACTTAAGCCTGAACAATATGAATGGCGCAATGAGTACGTAAATACGATTTCAAACTATGCCGATATGGCTATAGCTAATGGTATGTACGTACTGTTTACGTGGATGGGAAATGAAGATTTCACAAATTATGAAGATTCAGCTGTAGATTTTTTTGATGCTTTAAGCAAAAGATACAGTGGATGTAATAATGTTTTGTATGAAATAGCAAATGAGCCGTTTCATAATAGTTGGGACACCCTGTATGCATATGGAGAGAAGGTCATTCCGGTAATAAAAGCAAATAGTCCAGACGCGATAATTGGAATACCTGCTCCTTACCAGATTACTTCAGGTGATGATAATATGACGGCAGTCATATCAAAACCATTACCATATGATAACGTTGTATACACGCACCATATGTATGTTGCTTCCAGCTTTAGCAGTACAGCGTTAAGAGAGATAGAGGAATTTTTAAATAATGGGTTACCTGTTTTTATATCGGAGTGGGGAACTACTGAATCAAACGGTCAGGATGGTTTTGATGAAGAAAGGTCAAAGTCCTGGCTGACATTCCTGGATTCTCATGGTATTAGCTGGGTAAACTTCAATTTGTCAGATGTTTACTGGAATAATATTAACTATAACAGTAGTGTAGTAAAAATGGGACAGTGGAATCCTGCGCTGAATGATGAAATTCTATCCGAGAGCGGATATTTTATGAAACATTACTTCCTTGAGGGCCTTCAGGCTGGGTCAGGTGGAGTTGCTGAAGTAATGGGCGCCAGCAGAGGCTATGCGTTTTGGGACGACAGCATAAAATCAAGAGTAACCAAAATTGTTTTTGCTGAAAGCGGTTTTAGACCCCAAAATGTAAAAAACGAATGGGACTGTTCAGTTGTGACCGGAACCAAGGATGTAATGGCTTATCTATGTGAAGAAGGCAGCGACGTAGTGGTATATATAACCGCTAATAATGATGGCGAGTTAACTGCGCCTCTTTCAATGAAAGGTTTCTTTGAAGGATTTTCTTCGTTAAAAGAAGTTGATTTCTCTGGAATAGATACTTCCAATACAACAAATGTTTCACGCATGTTTTTTAATTGTAAAAAGCTTGAAGATATCGAATGGGGAGAAGATCCATTTAACAATGTGGCTAACTGGTCACAATCATTTGCGTGTTGTCAAGGTTTTACCGATTTGGATCTCACAGAACTTGATCTTGAAAACGCCAGCAATATAAATCTGATGTTCAGTTGGTGTGATCATCTTGAAACACTTAGCCTGCCATATTTATATGAAGATAACATCAATGAGGATGTAGATGTTTTTTATAAATGCAGTATCAATAGTGATTCGCTGCTTGTAAAGGTTTATGACGATAATGGAATGTATGTCAGCGATCTGTTAGAGAATTCCACGGCTGTTAATGATGACTATGCTCTGCAAAATGCATATAAGGTATCTGACCTGCCTGAAGAAAAGCAGGCTTTGATCAGTGATACCCAATCAACCGGTGATGGTACCGGTGAAATAATGGAAGCGTCTTCCGGATATGCATTTTGGACTGACGAATGCAAAGACACAGTTACACGTGTGGTTTTTGAAGACTCCGGAGAAGCACCTGATAGTTATAAAAAGATATGGGATTGTTCTTCAGACTCTGATTCAAAGGATGTAATGGCATATCTGTGTGATGAAGGTCCGGATAAAACTGTTTATATAACATCTACTGATGGAGTTATTGCGCCGGAATCTTTATCAAGCTATTTTGATGGTTTTAAGCAACTTAGAACAGTCGACATGTCTGGTCTAGATACAGCAGAGACAGTGGATGCCTCAAAGCTGTTCTATGGTTGTAATTCACTGGAATATGTAGATTGGGGTGATAATCAGTTTGAAAATGTAAAAAACTGGTCTCAGGCATTTGGAGTATGTAAGAATCTATCTGAGCTGGATCTTACAAGTTTCGACATGGGTAATACAACTAATATTAATCTTATGTTCTCCTGGTGTGCAAATATGGAATATTTGGGTTTGCCACACCTTACGCCTGAAAACTTAAGGGCTATCACAGATGTTTTTTATAAATGCGGTATAAATGTGGATGAGCTTATGATTCAGGGACTTGAGCATAATAACGAATTCATTTATGCGCTACTGAACAATTCAACCGGTGTCAATCAGTCAATTTCGCTTAAAAATGCTGTCAAGACTGATGATACAGTAGTTGATAACTCTATGCTTGTGCCTCTTGAAGATGTATCACTAGAAACATTGGCAGTTGATAAGGATACTTCCGTGGCAGTTGTTGATGCTAATGTTACTGTAGATGATCTTAAGGAACTGGAAGAGGAGGCAACAACTTCTGCTGATGTTGAAACTACTTCTGAGGAAGTAGCTGAGCCTATTAAGGTTTCGACCGATATGATGAAAGTATCTAATGGATATGCTTTCTGGGATAACGCTGTTAAGAGTACTATTACTCAGGTTGTATTCTCTGACAATGGTTTTGTTCCTAATGAGGCAGACTTGGAGTGGGATATTTCTGCTGAAGAAGATGCAGGCGGTGTAATGGCATATTTGTGCAATGAAGGCTCTGACAAGACTCTGTACATCTCTTCTGAGGGCGGAGAAATAATTGCACCTGACTCAATGTCAGGATTCTTCGATGGTTTCAAAAAGCTTAATTATGTTGATTTTGCAGGTCTGGATGCATCTGAAA
Source organism: Butyrivibrio sp. VCB2001 (assembly GCF_000423965.1). NCBI lineage: Bacteria > Bacillati > Bacillota > Clostridia > Lachnospirales > Lachnospiraceae > Butyrivibrio > Butyrivibrio sp. VCB2001. The sequence goes on from NZ_AUIZ01000008.1 coordinate 80,726, forward strand.
CCACTAATATTAGCAAGTTGTTCAATGGGTGTAGCTCATTGGAGGCTGTCGATTTTGGAAAGAACAAATTTGAAAATGTAAAAAACTGGTCTCAATTATTCTCAGGCTGTACAGGCTTAACAGAACTTGACATGTCTGAGCTTGATATGAAAAATGCCAACAACATTAATCTTATGTTCTGCTGGTGTAATCATTTGGAGAACCTAAATCTTCCGTATTTAGAACAAAAGGAATTGAGCAGCGTAGCTGATGTGTTCTATAAAGCTGGTAAAAATGCAAATTCATTAGATTTGGACGTATATAAGGAAAATCGTAAATTTGTAAAAGAGCTGATAGAGCATTCAACAGATCCGAATTCTAACTATTCTGTAAATAATAAGGGGAGATATAAACCACTTAGCGAATCAGAGGGCCTTCCAATGATTACTGAAGCATCAAATGGAAATGCATTCTGGCAGGATGAGTTTAGAAATGTTATCACGAAAGCTGTTTTCTGCAATGATGGATTTTTCCCGGATGATTCGGTTGAGGAATGGGATGTATCCGCAGAAGTTGATTCAGAAAGAGTAATGGCATTCTTGTGCGACGAAGATGGCGATATGACTTTATATATTACTTCAGAGGATGAAGAAATTATTGCTCCGGAATCACTTGCCGGATTCTTTGAAGGATTTAAAGCTTTGCGATTTGTTGATTTCTCGGGACTTGTTGCATCAGATACAACTAATCTATCTAAAATATTTAGTAATTGCCAAAGATTAGAAGAGATTGATTTTGGATCAAACAGCTTTGATAATTCAATGAACTGGTCACAGGCCTTTGCGGTATGTAAGAGTCTGACAGATCTTGATCTATCAGGCATTGATATGAGTAATACACGTAATATCAACCTGATGTTCAGCTGGTGCGATCATTTAGAGAATCTAAAGTTGCCTTACCTTGATGAGGATTCGATAAATAGTTCGACAGATGTGTTCTACAAATGCGCTATAAATGTAGGTTCGTGGGAGATTGAACCAAGTCCTGATAATTGCGAGTTTGTGAAAACGCTGATAGATAATTCTACTTCACCTAATCCTTCCTATGAGATTCTCGGTTTTGAGGAAGAGATTCCTGAAGAAGAGATTATTGAAGAAGAGAATGAGACTGAGGTAGAGGTTGAATCTGAGATTACTGAAGAAGAGGAAGAGACTGAATCAGAAGTAATTATCGAAGAGACTGAGAGTGAAGAGGATATTGTTGATATCGAAGAAGATGATACGCCTCTTAGTGAGAAACCTTATGAAGAGAATCCTGCAATACCGATTGCTGTTGTAATGCTGTTCATAGCAGCGCTGGTACTTGCAAATAAGCCTGAATATCTGAAAAAGCTTATTAGTTCAATTCGAAATAGGAGATAATTTAGAGGGGATTAGCTTTTAAAGCTAATCCCCTTTAACATGTAAATATGTTGTATTATAATCATAAAGTCTTTATATTTTGTGAAAATAGTCAAAGGGAGAAACATCATGTCCACATTGGGGAAGCGAGAAATATGGGTAGATAATGTCAAGGTAATAGCATGTATATTAGTGGTGCTGGGGCATTTTTTTCAATCAATGGTAAAAGCTGGATTGATGCAGAATAGCTGCTTGTATAATTGGTTTAATTCGACTATTTACACATTTCATGTACCGCTCTTTTTTATTTGTAGTGGTTATCTGTTTCAAAAATATTCCCAAATTGATTCAGGCAAGGCCTGGGGCAATAATGTCTTAAAAAAATTCATAGCATTGGGAGTTCCATATTTTGTCTTCTCTACAGCTACATGGCTTCTGAAAAAAGTATTCTCATCTTCCGTTAATACAGAACTTGGAAGCTTGCCTGGTACATTGTTCGTTCAGCCAACAGCACCGTACTGGTATTTGTACATCTTGTTTTTTATATTCCTCATTACTATTACTGCAAGAAACCATAAAACAATGATAATTTTTATTATTGTAAGCGCATTTTGTAAATTGGCAGTGATAGCAGGCTTTCAAACCGGTATATACTGCATTGATAATACAATGAGCAATTGGATCTGGTTTATTCTTGGAATGGCTTGTGCATATGGAATGATAAAATTGGCGAACAGCATCGTAGGAATAATTCTGCTTATTATATTTATTTTAGGAAGTGTATTGCTGTTTGCAAAGAATATATGCTTTGCGGGGGAGGAATTTGTTCTTGGACTTATCGTATGTTATTCCATTCTCTGCATTATATTTAATTTGTACAAAGATGGAAAACAGAATCGAATATTTGGATTTGCTGCACGATATACTATGCCGGTATTCCTGATGCATACGATTTTTGCTGCACCATTAAGAAGTGTCTTGATAAAAGCAGGGATCACGAACCTGGCGGTTCATATAGTTGCTGGCATAGTTATAAGCTTTGCCGGACCAATAGTAGCTATGATTGTTATGGAAAAGCTAAAACCGCTTGATTTCGTAGTTTACCCTATGAAATATATTAGATTTTCTAAGAAAGCGTGTTAATAATTAATATGTTTTTAAACTATCATAATAGATTTTGAGGAGTTTGGGATAATGCACATGGAAAACACGATAGAAAAATCAGTAAAACCAATACTGGTCCTATGGATCATATCGTCATTATGCTATTTGCCGCTGATTGCCAGAGGACTGACTAATTCCATTGACGGACTTTGGGCATCAACATATTACCAGGCAGGAAACTGGGAACTGTCTATTGGCCGCTGGGCATGGTTGTTTCTTGATAAGGCAAGAGACGGATATGGCGCTGAGCCCTATAATTCGCTGTTGACATTACTTCTTATTGCAATTGCCGTTTATATTGCAACAAACATGTTAATGAAACATGGAGAAAAACCTCGATACAGGTTTTATATTTTTGCCATGCTTGTTATGTGCAGCACTACAGTATGCTGTTATCTGTCATACAGATATATGTCTCCGACATTTGGAATGTCAGTTCTGTTATCTGTTGTCGCAGCATGGTTTATAACAGCAGAAGAGGATACTAAAAAGAAATCATATCTCAATCTTGCAATTGCAACTGCTTGTTTGATAGTAGCGCTTGGGTTATATCAGGCCAATATAGGATGTTTTTGCGTTGTTATTATTTTGGGGATGATTAACCATATATATCATGATGATAACAAGAAAGCGTTAAGTGTCTTTTTAAAGGCTTTATTATGCGGAACAGTGGGATGTATCCTTTATAAGATTGCCTGGGAACTATGCCTTCGTGCCAGAGGAGTAGGCGCAGCTGACTATAACGGGGCTAATTCACTGTCAATCCTTAAGATGATATTATCACTTCCCAAATCAGTGATACGTATATATGGCTATTGGATATCCTACTTTAAATTTCGCGATGGCAATTATGTTTTTTCTCCAATAAGAATATTTGTAGTATTGCTTGTATTTGGCCTTTTGATTCTCGTGGGGATCATGAAACTACGTAAATCTCCAAAGAATCTTATACTTTACCTGCTGCTTATTGTACTGTTACCTATTGGAGCTGATATATTCATCGTTATGGCACCGGATTCTGTGGGAGTTCTGGCTCAGATGACTTTTCCTATGATGATGGTAATTCCACTTATACTTTGTTTCTTATCAGAAGCAAATATAAAGAGAGAGTGGCTACTTAGCTTATTTGCAATTCTTCTCTTATACGGCAATGTTTATGCTGTTGGAACAGATATCGATGCAATGGCTCAGGGAAGCAATTCTTCAAACACCATCATGAATAATATTGTGGTGTCATTGAATGAAAAAGGACTTATTTCAAGTGATTATCAATACGCTTTCTTTGGTAATATTTCTGAGAATGTAATGTTCAGGAAGAATGAACTGTATGATATGGCATCTACGTACGCCCAGTTTGGAACAATGCTTAAAAAGCCGGATATAGTTCATAAATCATATATAGGACTGGTTGATGACATTGGAGTTAATTTAGATGTTGTAGAAAACGATCCATACCTTAAGATATACTACAGCGGAGTATTGGAAGATATGCCGGCTTACCCTGCTGAAGGCTCCATTATTTTGGAAGATGGAGTTGTAATAGTAAAGGTGTCAGACGATTATAAAGTAGAACAGTAAAAAAGAGGAGATTAGCTAATAGTTAGCTGATCTCCTTTTGATTAGATATGATGACAACATACAGAAGTAAATAAGGATACATATTTACTGAACTTAACATGCATAACAGGTAGGTTGCAATTAAAGCAAAAGAAAACCTCCTGCTCATGGCGGAAAGGTCTTTTTTGCGAGCAAGTAAAACTAAGTAAACAAATAATGAAATGAAGCCACATAAACCAATTATTCCTTCATAGATTAATATTTCAGCATATCCAACATCGATAGAAGAAATCTGCTCCCATTTTCCTTTAAATAATACAGTGATTTCTTTTCGTGCAGCAGCACCTGCTCCCTGACCAAACAAAGGGTTTGTTTTTAATGCATGATATACGCCGGTGAATTGAACAAATCGAGAGTGAGCACCACCTGATGCATTTGAACCATATCCCTCTACATCTGCAGGTTTTCCTTCATTCAGATCGAAGTCAAATCCAACTTCATTTAAAAGAGATTTGGCTGTGCCTGAATAATAGTATTTAAAGTGAACACTAAAAAGCGATGAGAGAATAATAAATAGTAAAGCAATACTCAGTGCAAGACTGATATTTTTAAGGAAAGCTTTTTTACGCTGTTTGTCTATGCAGAAAACAACTAAATATCCAATAATTAAAACAAAGAAAAAGAACATATCTGATCTGCAGCCGGAATGAATAATAGCCATAAAATTCAGGGCTGCAAATACTGTATATCGAAAACTCCTGGTCTTGTGGTACATATAAAGTACAAGCGGAAGTGTAAGAATGCACATATTTCCATAAAGGTTTGCAAGGCCAAAGGTCGTTGTGGAACGAAGAAAGCCAAGTCTGATGTAATGATCATTCAGCATATATCTTGATACTGTATATAGCAGGTCAAATGGCCTGAGAAAAGTGATGCTTTCAAGTATTCCAATCAGGTAAAAAACAGCTGCTGTATATGTGATGACTTTAATTAGTGAGTTGAGTTCCTTTTTAGTTGGAGCCAACAAATAGATACAAACAAGAAAACAAAACTGTTCTACGATTAGTTCAAGAATCGTTTTTACGGGCTGTGCATAGGCTGTTACATAAAAAAGATTTGAGATGATTCTCAGTATGAAGTATCCCAACAGGAAAAAGTACTCTTTTGGAATGTTTGAAAACGATATTTCTTTTAAGGTGATATTTCTTCTATGATTCTTGTACACATAAAAGAAAAAAATGATATACATCATTCGTGAAACTGTTAAAATGGGAAGTGAGTAGGAAAATTCGATTCCGTAATATTCCGGAAGGAATAGAATACAAGTCACGAAAAGATACAAGTATTTCTTTTTGATAAACAGATATATGTTTAGAAATAATAGTATTATTGTGAATAATAGTACTATCATTGAAAGCCCCCTTAGTTTTTAATTAAATATTAGCATAATTAAAGAGTGCTTGCTATAATATGCAATTTTTACTAAATTAAAGATAAATAGTGTTTATTTTTAAAACAATTATCAATATACACGAGGCTTTGCAAATGTTATAATCAATTGGATTTGATTAAATAGATATAAAGTGATTTATATATATAGCAAATTTTTGAGAGGTAGAAGAAATGTATAAAAACGAGATGGAATTGGACGTATCCAGATGCGTGGAAATCCTGATTAGAAGGAAAGTATTTATAGCAATCATGACAGTTTTGTTTTTGATTGTTGGAATAGGATTATCACTTGATATTGGAGAGGATAGATATACATCAGTTGCTACAGTATATGCTGCTGCAGATACTTCCTACAACGATGCTGCTGCTGCGGTTACTGCTATGAATGCATATCTTGATGTTGCAACATCTTATAAAGTAAGCCAGAGAGCTGCACTTATTCTTGGTAGAAGTGATATAGACGCAGCTGATATTCAGAGTGCGTTGTCGGTAGGATCATCATCAAAGGCAAGCGGTTCTGCTACTACAAATTTCCTGAACAGTTCAGCAACAATCATTTCTTTCAGAGTTACAACAACAGATCCTGAGCTTTCAAGACAGATAGCTGACGCAGCTGCTGAATCCTATGTGATTGAGATGGCAAATATTCTTAAGACCGATGCGGTTAAGAATCTGGACAGTGCTGAGAAGGGAAATTTATCCTTTAACGCTCGCAATAATGCAATTAAAAAGAGCTTGATAATTATGATTGCGGGATTTGTTCTTTCCTGTCTGTTTGTAATTGCATGTGAGATTCTGGACAAGAGGATCAGAACGATCAGAGAGGCAACAATCAGAAATCAGATTCCGATTATTGGAATAATTCCTGATTATAAAGATTGACCCGGGGAGGTATAACATTGAATACGTTAGATATATATAAAAATGACAGTTTTATTCTAAAAGACGCCTTTGATCAGGCTGTTATGAACCTTCATATTCTCAAAAAACAGCATGGTTACAAGAGTTTTGTCATCTGTGGATGTGAAGCAGGAGATGGTAATACAACCATTGCAATCAGTCTGGCAGCTGCTTTGGCAGATTCGGGATGGAAAACAGTTCTCATAGATGGTGATATGAGAAAGAAAAATGATTATAAAAGATTAAATGAAAATGCCAAGGAGGGGCTCTCTGATTACCTGATGGGCAGATCAGCTCTTGGAAGCGTAATATATGACACAACAACGGAGAATCTTTCCTATATTCCCTGTGGTGAGCTGATTGATAATCCTGTAAGATTCTTATGTTCTGCTAAAATGGATGAAGCAAGGGATGAGCTTGCCAAGTCATTTGATTTTATTATTTATGATATGCCGGCAATCAATGCTGCGCTTGATGCCAAGGTGATTGCTGTAAACGTTGATGCTACCATCCTGGTTTCATCAATTGGTAAGACTACCAAGAAAGGACTCATAGAAGCAGCTAATACTCTTACAGAGGTCAATGCGAATCTGATAGGCACTATCATAAACAAGACGGATATGGATCAGTATGTAGCCTGTCATGAGGATTATGATTATTTCCAGAATGAACGTTATGCCAAGAAGATCAAAAAAAGCAAGAAGGCTAAGAGGAAGTGAGAATATGAGAACATTGAACCGCTTTATTAAAATATGTTTTGGTTGCACAATGGCATTGCTATTGGCTCTGTCTAATTTCGGATTGGTATCTTATGCCACAGAAGATAAGGAAAGCGCTATAAATTTCAACTCAGTTGTGGAAGTTGAGAGCTACTCAATTGAAAATGGGCATATTGAGGCTGGCAAAGTCAATGACATTAACATAAAGCTTCATAATGCAAATACCTACACGGATGCGAATAGTGTGATTATCACACTTACCAGCAATTCAGAAATGATCTATCCGACTTATGGTAATGATAATCAGTACTACATTGGCAAGTTATCTGCTGGGAAATCTTCTGAGATAACAGTACCGATGATTGCCAATTCTGTTTTGTCAGGAGACTATATTGATCTGACTTGTACTATAGTGTACGAGAGTTATGATAAGAAGATTACCAATGTAGCTACAATGATACTTCCTACTCAGAACATATCCAGTATCTTTGTCAGCAGTGTCGATGTAAGTGCACATGCGACAATTAATGGTAAATCTCTTTTAAGTATCGGGTATGTTAATAACAGTCTTGGAAATATTAATGACGCTGTATTAACTGTTAATGGAAATGTAAGCGAATCAACTAAGAATATTGAGCTTGGAGCAATTGCTGCAGGAAAGTCTTATACCAAAGACTGTAATGTAATATTCACTGAATCCGGTAAGCAGAATATTTCAATTGTACTTACCTATACAGATTTAAACGGTGAAGTTGTTGAATCGAATCTAGGAACATATAGCGTTAATGTTGGCGAAGAAAACGAGTCAGGATTAGTCAGCAATACAAATAATGAAATGCTCAATACAATAGGAAAGGGTATTGCGCTTTTGGCAGCTGTTGTGGCTGCGATTGTAGCATTCTTATATATTAAAAAGAGATGATGACCTGATATGGAACGGATTGCAATCATTACACCTTGTCTGCTTCCGGTGCCTGCCACTAAAGCTGGCGCAGTGGAAGGCCTTATAACCAGGATAATTGAAGATAATGAGTGCTACCACAGATATGAAATAGATTTATACACTCTTTTCTGTGATAGTGGGTCTGATTGTGCTTATTTACACACGAAGATTATCCCCATAAGAACAGGTAACTGTGATAGATTGGCAGATAAAGTACTGGATAAGTATTACAGGACAGTATCAAAGACTGCATCGTTCAGAACTTTGGACGACGTGATTGCAAATGCGTTTACTGAAAGAATTAAATCTGTTGAATATGATGCTGTAATTATAGAGAACATGATGTCTACAGCATGCAGGATTATTGAACTCTGTAATGGGCATTATGATTTTCCGATATTTTTTCACATGCACAACGATGTGGACATCTATCGAAGTCCTGAACAGATAAGACAACTGGTACGCAGTGGAGTACAGTTTATTGCTGTCAGCAGATATATAGAGCATCAGATACATAAATATGATAAAAATGCGATAGTTTCGCTCCTTTACAACGGAGTAGACCTTGATCAATATACCAGAAAAGAAATTCAGGATAATGATACAGTAAAACTACTCTATGTAGGAAGGATTATTCCGGGTAAGGGAGTAAAAGAGCTGGTTCTGGCATATGGAGAACTTGATAAAGAACTAAGAGATAAACTTAAACTTGATATTGTTGGATTCTCTGGTTTTGATAGGGACTATGAAAGAGAAATCCGCAATATGGCATCCATATATGACAATATAACCTGTATCAACCAGCTGCCGGCAGAAGAAATGTCTTCTAAATATGACGAAGTAGATATTGTTGTTATGCCTACAATTGATGAAGAACCTTTTGGTTTAGTAGCTCTTGAAACTATGGCGAAGGGAATTCCGCTAATTACTACAAATTCCGGTGCACTACCTGAAGTGGTAGGCGATGGTGCATTTGTGGTTGATTTTGTAAACGAGTTTGTTAATATTTTATCAGGTGCAATCATAAACGTTGCATCGGATATTAATCTTAGACGTTCGTTATCTGAAAGGGGATATAATAGAGCACATAGTATAAAGGAATTTGACATCAGGAATTACTACAACAATTTTATCCAGATAATAAAAGCACAGGAGATTACTACAGAAGATAAAATCTCAGTTATTGTCCCGGTCTATAATGTTGAAGATTATCTTATCAGATGCATAAAATCAATAACAGAACAGACATATTCTAATACAGAGATAATATTAGTGGACGACGGATCAACTGATAATTCAGGGCGTATATGTGATGAATATGCAGCTTCTGATAAGAGAATAAGAGTCATTCATCAGAGTAATATGGGACTCTCAGGAGCCAGAAATACAGGAATAGATAATGCAATCGGACGATATATCTTTTTCTGTGACAGTGATGATTATCTTCAGCAAGATACCTTAGAGAAGATGATCGACAGGTTAAAGATTGATCATGCAGATATAGTATGCTGTGGAATCAAAAAGGTTCGCAATGGAACTGAAGAAACTATGACCAATGCAGAATGCGGAAGATGGAGCGGCCATGAGAGTGTAGTACAGATGATGCGAAACAATAATATTTGCAGCGTCGCATGGAATAAGCTATACAAAAGATCTTTATTTGATGGAATCTGTTTTCCAGTGGGCATTCAAAATGAAGATGAGGCCACAATATACAAGCCTTTATACAAATCCGGAATAGTCTCTTACATGCCGGATTGCCTATATATGTATTATCAGAGAGAAGACAGCATAATACATAATGACCTTGATAAAAGATACTGTTATCTTATCGAAGCTTTGTCAGATAGAATCGAGTTCTTTAGAGAAAAAGGTGAGATAGACCTTGAAGAACATAGTAGGATTTCACTATTAGAGTGGATTAAGTACTCCTACAGAAATATTGATGATAAGCTGATAAAAAAGGAATTACTAGAAAAATACAGAGGGGGCTTATGTATTTCGACTGCACCGGGCGTTATGGGTATTAAGAAGAAATTAGCGCTACTAACATGGAAGTACATAAGATACTAATTTGATGGACAGTAATATACTCGTATCGGTTGTTATACCGACTCTAAATGCAGAAAAGTTTATCAGAGAATGCCTTGAAGCTACAATAAATCAAACATATTCCAATATTGAGATAATTATTGTAGATAATGGTTCTGAGGATAAAACAGTAGAAATATGTAAAGAATATGCTGAGCGTGATAAGCGTATAAATCTGTTTCATGCTGATAAAAGAGGTGTATCATCTGCCAGAAATTGTGGCATAGATAATTCTAAAGGAGAACTTATTGTTTTTTTTGACGCTGATGATATTCCGGAGAAAGATATTATTGAGAGTTATTTGATCGCTGCGGGAGAATGGTATGACAGGGATATTTCTTTTATTGCCTGTGGCATTTTTTATGACAACAGAGTCAATAAGAATGTTGTTGATAAGGCGTATCTTTTGGAATCATATCGAGGGTTTATTGAAGGAGAAAATTACATTTTAAATCGAAACTATGCAGCTACTCTTGCATGGCTGAAAATTTTCAACTTTGTTACAAATAAACTCTATAATGCAATACTGATTCGTGCAAATAATATTAGATTTGATCAGGATGTTAGCATAGGCGAAGACCTTAAGTTTAATCTTGATTATCTAAATGCAATTCCCGGATACATTGGCATGGTCAACAGACCGTTGTATCACTATGTAAGAAGAAGCGGTGATAGTCTGTCAATCACTTACCATGAAGGCGATATAGAAGATACCAAGGAAATATACAGAAGTTTTCTTGACTGGGAAGAAAAGCAGGAAGATGTATCTGATGATAATCTGCTGGTTATTAAATCCATATTCCTTACGGATTGGATCAGCAGGCTATCCTCTATGCATGATAAATACGAGAATACCAAAGAATACCGTGAATTTAGAAGTGTTATGAATTCTGAGGTAGGAAGTCGAGAGTTCCAAACTTTATTAAAAGAAGTATTTAAAGCATCCAAAATCAGTTGGATCAGATATGTTTCATTAAGGACCGGAAATTTTAGCGTTTTCTGTTTCTTTAGGAAGATTTATCAGTATGCAAAGGGATAAGGGTGCTTATTGATGTGCAAAAAAGTTTCCGTAATAATTCCATCATATAATGTGGAAGAATATATAGAGAACTGCCTTGAATCTGCATGTGCACAATCATACGACAACCTCCAGATTATTGTCGTTGATGATGGCTCTACCGACAGCACCTTCGATAAGATAAAGCTTTTTTCCGAAAGAGATGACAGAATTCTTGCTATTCATAAAGAAAATGGCGGCGTTTCATCGGCAAGAAACTTTGGTCTATCGAAAGTTGAAGGTGATTACGTCACATTTCTGGATGCAGACGATGAACTCGAAAACAATGCAATTCATATACTTGTTGAAAGAATAGAAAAAACTAACGCTGATGTTGTGTCCTTTCAGTATTCTAGATGGGATAAAGAAGGTAACAGATTAGAAGATGTTGATTTTGTAAATGACGATTTTGACTTTTCTTCAAATCAGAATAGAGTAGAATTTATTGCAAAAGAGCTTGTTCAATACAGGGTTGGTGTCGAAGCTTGTATAAAGTTCTTTAAAAGTGCAATAATAAAAGAGAATAATTTGTCTTTTCCTGAGAACTGTCGAATAGGAGAGGATTTCGCCTTTACTCTCAAATACATTTTGCATTCTAATAAATTGGTCAGCATTTCTGATAAGCTATATCGCTATAACAACAGGAGCAATTCCGTCATGAATACGCCCAGAGAATTTGGAGTAGAGCTGACAGAGCGGGTTGTTATGCTTGAGGATGTATGGAAACATGTAAACGAGATGGATAACGAGATCTATAGACATGTATTTCCTGTCATATTTGTTATGATAATAAATAATAATTACATTGGACATAATGCTGATGAAGTTTCAGAGCAACTAAAAACACTGGATAACATAACATTTGTTAAGGCAATGTATGAGAAACTCCCGAAGTTAAGAGAAGAATACTTTATGTTGGATAACTGTGAGATTGCAAGGATAAGATATCGCTATCACATGTATATCAGGTCAGTTTTAAATAGCTTTACTATAGGTGAGAGAATCACGTTATCCTTATATGATCTCTACCGAAGTATTAGGGGGCAGGAGAAACTAGAATCCTGGATTATGCCATATTAATTGGAGCTTACACATGAAAAAGCATGCTTATCTCATTATGGCTCATAATGAATTTGATTTATTGGTCAAGCTTCTAAAAGAACTTGATGATCCCAGAAATGATGTTTACCTGCATATAGATAAAAAAGCCGGGGAGTTTGATGAGGAGGCAATCAGAAATTCAATTGTACAGTCTAAGTTGTACATGATGCCAAGGATGAATGTCTATTGGGGACACATAAGTCTGGTAAAATGTGAATTAAAGCTTCTTCGAGCAGCATCCAAGGGCAATTATCATTATTATCACATGATTTCCGGAACAGATTTTCCTTTAAAATCCCAGGATTATATCCATGATTTTCTTGAAGATAAAGATTCTTTATATCTGACGTGTCATAGGGATGGAGAACCCGGATATGAATTTATGTTTAAATTAAAATATTATTATCCGCTTTTGAGATTTGTTGGCAAGGGAGTATTCAAGGGTACAAGTCTAAGGGATAAGATGGGCAGAAAGCTTGGCTATTGGCAGTTAAGGCTGACTGAGATACAGGAAAAGAAGAATATTGACAGAACAAAAAAGCATCCTGATATTGATTACTATAAGGGTGATAATTGGTTTAGTATTCCTCATGACTTTGCTATATACATTCTTTCTCTTGAAAAAGAGATCATGAAACTGTTTGGATTGACAGACGGTTCTGATGAAATCTTCATGCAGACCATGGCTATGAGATCGAAGTTCTCAGACAGGGTTGAGAATAATTGTCTCCGTAAAATTGACTGGAATAGAGGCACACCTTATGAATTTACTTATGAAGACCTTAGCGAACTGTTAGAATCAGATGCGTTTTTTGCAAGAAAGATTTCCTATGAGAGGCAACCACTCCTTGTGGAAACGCTAATTAAACATATAAAAGGAGCCGGTTTTGGGCAGGATTAAGAATAAAGTTGCTTCCTTCAAGGGCGGCATAATAGGAAGGCTGTATCACAATCTTTTGTGGATATACAGTTTTTATAGGAATTTCATAGGCAGGATAGTAGGTTGTGTAGTAGTAGAACTCATACAGATGGCTGTTGAGTTCTATATTTCATATCGTATTGGTTCTGTTGTGGATTATGCTGTAGAAAAGAATACCGAAAAACTCCTTATGATGGGAGTCCTGTACGTTGGCCTTATTATTCTTAATGCACTTATGAGCATAGTGGCAAATCGTTTTGAAGCATGGAATTATAATTCCATGCGAATGGATATGGTAAAGGCCCTATACAATAAGATAGTAAAGGCTGATTGGGAAGAACTGACTAGTTTTCATACCGGAGATCTTATACAGAGAATAACAAATGATGCAAGAGTTATTGCTCAGAATGCAAATTTGATCCTCACAAAGATTATAGTTAACACACTTGTTATAATCGCATCACTGACAGTTATCATACTAAATGATGCCAGCATGATCCTTGTTGTAATTGTAGTTGCACCCATAATAATGCTTTCATCCAGGATATTTATGAGTAAGGTTTATGAGTGTCAGTCTGCAATTAGGACAATTGAGAGTAAAGAGAGTGCATATCACAAGGAATCTTTTCATAATATTCAGGCTGTAAAAGCTTTTGGACTGGCAAGGGAGTTCTACGAGAGAATCAAAGACCTGGAGCAGCAGCGCTATAAGGCTGATATGAAATCTAATTTCTTCTCACTGATGTCCTGGGGAGTTACATATCTTGGTGGTATTCTTTCCGGCATTGCCTGCGTATCCTGGGCTTTTTATCGTGTTGATTCAGGGGCTATGACACTGGGGGCTCTTACTGTAGTCATTATGATGGCTTACAGGATTGCTACATCCGGAAAGATTATCCTTGGTCTCATTCCAACATCACTTGAGCTTACGGTATCAGCTGAACGAATCAGGGAGATCCTCTCAATCCCTGATGAAGAATTTGTTATATCACCAGAGTTTGAGAGCTTTGACAAGGAAGCAAGGAAGAATGGCGTTTCAATAAAGATCAACGACATGTCTTTTGCCTACAAGACCAGCAAGACAATTTTCAACAATGTTTCTCTTGAAGCACATCCCGGTGAAATTATTGCTTTGGTAGGACCTTCCGGAGAAGGAAAAACCACAATGCTGAGAATCCTTTTGGGCATCCTGAATGTGCAGAAAGGTGATGTCTATGCATTTGCAGGAGAGAATAATAAAAAGAACTTAAGGCTCTCCACAGAGACAAGACCTCTTATTGCTTATGTTCCACAGGGCAATACCATGCTGTCAGGAACAATTGAAGAAAATATGAGGCTTATAGCTCCTGAGGCTACTGAAGAAGAGATAATAGATGCTCTTAAACAGGCCTGCGCATATGACTTTGTCAAGAAACTTCCTGATGGAATCTATCACAATATAGGTGAAGGCGGAACAGGATTTTCTGAGGGACAAAATCAAAGACTTGCCATTGCAAGAGCAATCCTGAGACATACGCCAATCCTTCTTATGGATGAGGCAACATCTGCGCTTGATGTTGCTACTGAGAGACAGGTTCTCAAGAATATCATGAAGAAAGACATTAATAGAACCTGCATTTTGACTACACATCGTCCAAGTGTACTTACTACCTGTGATCGAGTATACAGGATCAGTAACGGTAATGTTAGTGTTATCGGTAATGATGACATCCAAAAGCTGATCAATGAGTTTTAACAGGAAGTGTCGTTATGAATGATAATATATATGTAACAAAACCAAGTCTGCCGCCTCTTGACGAATATGTTGAATATTTAAAAGAGATATGGGAGAGCAAAAACCTTACAAATATGGGCAAATTCTGGCAGGAGTTCAACAGAAAACTGTCAGAATTTCTTGACGTTGAATACTGTATGCCCTTATGTAACGGGCACATGGCATTGGAGCTTACGCTACAAGCTTTCGAGCTTTCAGGAGAAGTAATAACGACGCCATTTACCTTTGCATCTACAACTCATGCAATCGTAAGAAACAACCTTACACCTGTGTTTTGTGACATCAGAGAGTGTGATTGCACTATTGATCCTGACAAGATAGAGGAGTTGATCACTGATAAGACAACGGCAATATTGCCTGTACATGTATATGGTATGCCTTGTGATATGGCTCGAATAGAAGAGATTGCCAGGAAGAATAACCTGAAAGTTATCTACGATTCAGCTCATGCTTTCGGAGAAAAGATAGACGGGAAGAGCATTGCTGAGTTTGGAGATGCATCCATGTTTAGTTTTCACGCAACTAAATGTTTCAACAGTATCGAGGGCGGATGCATAGCCACTAATCAGAAAGAGATAATGTACAGAGTATATCAACTTCATAACTTTGGTATTCTGGGTAAAGAAAATGTGGAGTATGTGGGGGCCAATGCCAAGATGAATGAGCTGCAGGCAGCAATGGGACTATGTAATCTTGGTCATTATGAAGAAGAGAGAAACAAACGTGAAGTGCTCTTTAACAGATACATACAGCGAATAAAAGAAATAAAGGGAATCCGGATACTTGCGTATGATACGGAACACGTGACATACAATTACAGCTATATGCCAATTTTTGTTGAAGAAGATAAATATGGTATGAGCAGGAATAAACTTTACGATTACCTTGCCAAGAACCACATTTATACAAGAAAGTATTTTTATCCAATTGTTCCTGAATTTGGATGTTACGAGAATTCAGATTTTAAAGGAGATACATCCGTAGCACATCGCATTGCAGAGCAGGTTCTTACATTGCCGATTTATGCTGATCTGCCAATTGAAAAAGTAGACCTTATCTGTGATCTGCTGGAAAATGCTGGTTAAATATGGAAAAGAATCTAAAAGTAAGCGTTGTTGTGGCAACCTATAGACATGAAGATTATATTGCCCATACACTCGAAAGCATCCTGTCTCAAAAAGTTGATTTTGACTATGAGGTTTTAGTTGGGGAGGACTGCTCCGGTGATGAAACTGCAAGGATAGTAAAAGAGTTTGCCGATAAGAATCCGGGTGTCATCATCCCGTATATTCGAGAGAAGAACATGGGAATGTCCGGAAATTCTCTTGATTTGATTCTTAGGACTCAAGGCGAATATGTAGCCCTTATTGAAGGGGATGATTATTGGATAGATGAGAATAAGCTTCAGAAGCAGGTTGATTTTCTTGATACACACAGGGAATATGTGGCCTGTTTTGGCAAATCTATAATAGTTGATGAAAAAGACAATCGTCTTCCTAAGAGGGAACAGGATAGCGGCTTCATAAAAAGAAGCGGCGATTACACAATGCAGGACTTCGAAGAATATATGCTTCCGGGACAGACAGCCACCTCTATGTACAGACAGGAAACCTTTGTAAGACTACTGCGAAATGTTATAGACTCAAAGTTTGATATGAACCGCTTCATAGACAGGCATTTGGTGCTCATGATGATGTCAGAAGGAAAACTCTATAATTCTGGGGAAGAGATAGCAGCTTACAGATATGTCCTTAAAAAGAAATCCGGCTCATGGTCATCAAAGAATGATTACTATAGTTATCAGAACACCATGAATTATCTTGAGGGTCTTAAGGAACTGGAACTTATGGGAAAAGACCTTAAGATGAAAGTGGACTTTGATGAGCGAAGAAAGTATGAGATCAGAAAGCTGGCATCAAGTCTCTCAAAATTCAGCAAGAGTGAAGAAACCAAATTGAAACGGGCTATGGTAAAGGACAGCAATAACAGATTTGACGTGGGATTTTACCTGACGAAGGTTTTCCTAAAAAAGAATATTAAAAGAACTGCTAAAAGAATACTTAGATGGAATGGAGATAAGCCATGAACGAGACTTATAACGAGATTGT
Source organism: Butyrivibrio sp. VCB2001 (assembly GCF_000423965.1). Classification (NCBI taxonomy): domain Bacteria; kingdom Bacillati; phylum Bacillota; class Clostridia; order Lachnospirales; family Lachnospiraceae; genus Butyrivibrio; species Butyrivibrio sp. VCB2001. The sequence continues at coordinate 97,890 of NZ_AUIZ01000008.1, forward strand.
TGAAATAATAATTGATATTGCTGATATTTCAAAAGAGGAGATAGAGACAGAAAGTTCACTTATTGATACTTTGAATCTTAATTCTCTGGAGATACTAGCTATCGTGTCAAGGATTGAGAAAAAGTTTTCAATAAAATTATCAGAGCAGGAACTTCTTTCAATCGCTACAGTAGATGATATTGTCAAGCTTGTGGAGTCAAAAAAATCATGAAAATCGGGATAATGCAGCCATATTTCTTTCCATATATTGGATACTGGCAGCTTATGAATGCAGTTGACGAGTATCTTATTGCAGATAACGTTAACTATATTAAGAATGGATATATAAACAGAAATAAGATTGAGTTAAACGGCGAGCCTTTTAACTTTGGAGTATCTGTACGTAAGGCATCGCAGAATAGATTTATATGTGATCATGAGCATAATCTTGACAGGGATAGTGTAGATAATCTGCTTAAGACTCTTAGGTCAGCATATGCAAATGCTCCGTATTTTGAGAATACTTTCGAACATGTTAAGTCTGTTTTGGAGTTTGGCCTTACTGATGAAGGCAGAAATCTGGCAACTTTTCTGGAAAATGCCATTCGCACTACAGCTGTCAAACTTGGTATTGCTACGCCGATATACAGGAATTCTGTTGATGTACCCTTGGATGGTGAATATAAGAGAGAGTATTATGTAGTGGCGTTGTGCAAGAAACGTGGCGCAGACGTATATTACAATGCCATAGGTGGTACAGGCCTTTATTTCCAGAGCTTCTTCAGAGAAAATGGCTTAGGCCTTAAATTTGTTAAGAGCAATCCTGAACTTAGTTATGCTCGAGGAAATCATGAGTTCATACCAAATCTCTCAATCATAGATGTAATGATGTATTGTGATGAGGATCAGATAAAAGAGTTATTGTCTCAGTTTACCCTTATCGACGGTTATGAGGATATGCAGGAAAAACTTATGCAGGAGGCAAAATAAACGTGAAGAAAATTCTTATCTTTGGTGCTTCAGGCAACATGGGCGGTTATCTTGTTGAGTACTTTCTGCAGCATTGCGGAAATGATTATGAGATCATAGGTGTCGATATAACTGAGCATCCTACTGTTAAAAAGATGGTTAACATCATCACTATGGATATAAACAATGATGAAGATTACTCCAAGCTTCCCACAGAGGATGTCTATGCTGTTATTGATATGATCGGCCCCATGCCGGCAAGGATGATAGGATATAAGCCTATAGTTTACGTGAACACAAATGTACTGGGCTCATTCAAGATATTTGAATATGCAGTCAGAGTTGGTGCTGACAGAATTCTTTATGCAAAGAGCTTTATTGATATTGTTAAAAGAGGTGAACAGCAGCTGTATCTCCATGTAGATGATGAGCCTTTGTTTGACTATGACAACTATCATTCGGTGTATGCTGTTACGCAGAATACCGCTAAAGACCTGCTTAGATGTATTCATGAGTTTTACGGAATTAAGACATTCACCTTCAGGCTTCCACACATCTATTTGTGGAATGGTGACGGAACATATAGTGTTAAAGGTGTTCCACAGAAGATGATGCACAGGATCCTTATAGATAAGGCTACAGCAGGGGAGACTATAGAAGTTTGGGGAGATCCTACAAGGCAAAAGGATATGGTCTATGTCAAGGATCTGTGCCAGATATTCTATAAGGCAACCTTTGTTGACAGAGAAACAGGTTTTTACAATGTTGGAACCGGAATTGGGACAACACTTCTTGAGCAGATAGAAGGAATGAGAGATGTTTTCGGCGGGGAGAAGAAGTCTGAACTTGTATTCTGTCCGGACAAGCCCAATGCACCACAGTACATTATGGACATTAAAGAGACTGTCAGGGATCTTGGATATAAGCCAGAGTATTCCTATATAGAAATGCTGGAAGATATGAAGAAAGAAAGGGATCTTGGAAGGTTCTGAGAGGAAAAGACATGGAAGAATTTAGAATTGACGGAACAGAAATAATGGGTGAAAACCTTAGAAATAAAGTGGCTTTCTGTGGACCTAACACAAGATTATACCCTTTATGTAAGATGATTCATCCGGATAAGGCTGTGTTGGAAGATCACTGTCAGCTGTTTGATTTTGTTTTTGTTGATGCCGGACAGGGGCTTAGATTGGGGAAATACTCAACTTTGACCTGGAATGTGCTTATTGAAGGTGGTGCCAAGACCGATATTGGACACAGAGTTTTCCTGGGACCCGGAACCAAAGTTCTTACATCCACTTATGAGTTTGATGGATATTATTCGATAGAGCATCTGCCTGGAGATGCTGGTAAGATAAGCTTTGGTGATGTTATCATAGAGGACGATGCATATATCGGTGCAAACTGCACGATACTTCCAGGTACAATAATAAGAGAAGGAGCTTTTGTTGGTGCAAATTCTCTTGTAAAAGGTGAACTCAAGCCCTGGACTGTATATGTAGGAACTCCCTGCAAGGAAATAAGGCAGAGAGTCAAACCTACAGAAGAGAGAAAACAGATTGTTGATGGCATGGACTGGAGCCGTCACGAATTATGATTTTTTATTTAATATGGCTTTTTTAATCTTTACAAATATGTAAGCAATAGAAATTTCTACAATTATTCTTGTGAAGATGATGATGGCACTTCTAAGGGCAGGAGATCCGGTCCAGCTTTCGTAGAATAAATACTGGACGTATCCTCCAAGCGCAATTACTTCAATGGAGTGAATGCATAATATCTCTAGGGTAAATCTTCCTATTCTTCTGAAGCATGTGGAAATAAAACCATTTAGCCTGTTAAGAGAGAGGAAGATTTTTATCATGGCTACACCTATGAACCCATGTATGATTATGGATATTGGCCCCAAAGCATAGCTGTCGTTGGCCATATCAAAGAAAGACTGTGTGCTGACCAGAACTATATATACTAAAGTGGCTAAGGATACAATAATTGTTCCGAGGCCCTTTTTTATTGGCGAAATGAAAAGCTTATGTTTTTTAGCATAGTATCCTAGCCATATGTAGAAAACAGATATCAGTCCCTGTGATAGGCTGTAGGGCAATGGGCCTAAAAGACAAAGAGCCCATCCTATGAATGAGACGATAAGTACAGAAACAGCAAGCATCTTGCCTTGAAAATGGTTTATCAGGAAATTGAAAACTAAGAATGCTATGGCAAGGCCCAGCAAAAACCATATGGGGCCACAGTTGATAAAGTAGTATCCATGGAAGTCGTGGTCCTGTGGAATACCTAAGACACCGCCGCGTAATACTTTAATTGTTTGTTCTTTAGACCCGGCAATACTTTTGTATAGGAACCAATAGCTGAAAAAGTGGAGAATTGTTGCAATGATCATTGTAATGATATATGGAAGCAGCAGAAGCTTGAACTGCTTTTTCAGACATTTCTTCATGGTGGTCTTCCTGAAACCGTATCCACTGATGAGGAAAAACGCGGGCATTGTAGCCTCGGCCATAAGTTTAAAGATAAATAGTAAGGCTAATACAAATATGTTTATCTGAGAAATAAGTTCACTTAAATACTCGGTCTCAACATCAAATTCAAAAAGGCCATAGGTATGAGTTATTATAACTATAATTATCATGACGCCTTTTATCAGGTCGAACATGCCCAATGAGTTTTTAAGTATAAAGTTATTATTTTTCTTCATGGTCTTCTTCCTTGAGTCTAGTTTGTTTTATTAATCCAGTATCAGATAAGGTTTATACAGGTTCTTTTCCAGATCGTGGTCACTGATACCAAATTGAACGTTTTTGTCTGTGGTAGGTACTAATTCTTTTACAAAGATATATTTATCAGTGATGTGATGTCTACATAAAGCTATTGAAATGTAGTCTCCCATGAAATCAGCAATTGGCCAATTTTGTACTGTATCATAAGCAGGAACATAGAGAACCACTTCGCCTGATCCATTTTTTTCGGCGCTCCGGACTTGGTCTATTATATCGTTCATCAGAGCTTCGCACTGAGAATATGAGATGTTAGAGTTATTATATGCAAAAAAAACTTTACCGGGGTTTATAAACAGGAGAATCAATGTACCGGAAAGAATAAAAAGCAGTCGAAGATTTTTCGAGTTTCTTGCTACTAAATCACTAAGGCAATAAATAAGTCCAATAAAGAAATAAAAGAAAATGCCTATAGTTATTTCGGCCCTGACAATGTAATAGGGTCTTGTTGCAGCGCTTAGCATGATCATATATGTTATTGCAAGAAACTGATATAGTACAAATAGAATTAACGAACGTGATTTGCGTCCGCATTTCTTTATCCATACTATCCCCACGATAAGGCCGAAAATTGTAATGAATACGTTTATAATTATTAGATTACCTAATCCGTAAACAAGTGACTGAGAGATATTACCGGTTAATGATCCAATACCTACCATAGCTGCATTCCCACCAGTGGTCTCCAAATAATTAGAAAAGAACCAAAAGATAATTATGAGCAGATTAAGGATATTTCTTTTGCAATAATTCTTAATATCGAATTTCTTGGCTCTAATATCTGAAATGAGCTGATAGAGCAGTTCTGCTCCGATATAGGCAGCAAGTATCACTGATGAAAAAAGATTGGAAAAGATGGCGAAATATATCCATATCAAAAGAACAATTTTTTTAAAGAGGGAACTTTTGTCAAAGAGAGTCTGAATACTGCCATATGAAATACAATGTATTACTAAAGTGGCGTTTATAATTGCTGATAAGGTATAGTTATAAAAACTGGTAAGATTAGGAGCCCATATTGAATAAATATTATTGCTTCCGGAATGAACATATGTAATAAAATGTAAAAGTATGAATAATAATCCATAACCAATACTACCAAATTGTGAGGCTATTTTCTTTCTATAGAACATGAGGGAAAACTCTGTAAAATAGAGAGTTAAAAGAAAACTGCAAAAAAGTCCATGAGCTAGTGTTAATGAAAAGCAATAGTTATGTGTTATAGGATTGATAACAAGAGCGCCAAAGCATGATACTGCGGGCATAAATGTTTCAGGAAAAACTTTTATTGGATTCCAATATCCAATCATGGGAATGGGAAGCCTAAACTGAGCGATGTAAAGCCAGTCATCAGCGTCATATACGACTAATGGGTTGATTGATGTAAGGAAAATAAACAGTCCTACGAACAACAGGAATGCATATATAATAAAAGTGATATTAGAATTGCTTCTTTTTAAAATCATTATAGTAATTAACCTTTCTAGAAACAGCAGATAAACAGCTGTATAATATAATTCAGTTTTTGACTCGTTAAGAGAAACACACGAAAGGAAAAACGAAAATGAGTAATTGTTTGAAAAAGAATCTCATTCTTTATATTAGTTTTGCAATTATTTTAATGCATTCTTTGTATTTCTATCAACAGAAAAAAGGATTCTTTTTAGATGAGGCATTATCGTTTAGATTAGCGAATAGTAATGTTGTTACTATTGATGATGTGGCATATTTCGTTTCAAATGAGTCAATTGAACAGTTACTTGATGAATTGCTGGATAGAACATTAGAAATATATAAATGGCAGAATCAAGATGAGATTTTGGCTAAGTATACTACTATACATGGCGAGGAATTCAACTATATCAATGTATATTTTCTACAAGCCATGGACAATCATCCGCCCTTATACTATTTTGTGTTAAAAACTCTGTGCTCTATCTTTCAGAATGTTGATCTTATAAGTATAGGCTTTTTAATAAATATTATATGCCTGTTGCTCGTATGTTACATAGTATACAGGATAGGCATTTATGTATTTGATAATCAAATATGTGCTATTGCAGCCATGTTATATTATGGTCTGAGCTTTAGTTTTATTAATAATGCTACATTTTTCAGAATGTATGCATTACTAACATTCTTGACAATACTTTTACTATTTTTATGCATTAGATGGATGAAAAATGGATATGATAGTGACAAAAAGAGTCTTATTTGCCTCTGTTTAGTTGAGTACGCAGCTATGATGACACAGTATTTTGCGTTCTTCATATGTGTTCCGCTATTTGTTATGAACATTATCTTTATGGTAATTGACAAAAAGAGCATTAAGTCATATCTGATATTTAACATTGTTACCGTGGTTATGTATCTCTTTACCTGGCCCTTTGCAATACGACATTTATTATTTACCGACAGAGGCGATGATGTTACCGGAAATCTGCGGGAATTCAGAATAATTCAAAATATAATGGAATATAAGGACACAGTATCACAAGACTTATTTGCCAATATTAATCTATATATAAAATGCTTTTTTATCCTTCTATGTGCAACAGTACTTATTAAAATAGTAAAGGCGATAATCAATCGTAATATTGCAGATTCAGTTCAATCAGATATGGTTCGCAGTATGCTTTATGTTTTTATTACTGCATTTGCTTATTTTGTAATAGCTTCAAATTCTGTTCCGTGGTTTGTTGATAGGTATATTATGCCTGTAATGCCATTATTCAGTATCATTATAGTCTATGTTATCTATCAAACTTTATTGTTGATAATTAAGAATAAGACAATTTGTGGATGCTTTCTGATATTATTTGCCATGATCATATGCATATTCTGGCATGCAAGACTTGTTCCGCATTATTTGTTTAATGACTCTGACAGAAAGAGTTATGTTGAAAACTACACTGAACTAGATGCCGTTATAATAGATAAGCCTGATGAAATTCTTAATTCTGAGATTGAATTGAATTTTAGTCATCCTAATATATATGAAACTGATTATGACAATGCTTCTCAATTGAGGGAAGTTCTCTCAAAAGATAATAAGTATGTGGCTTATATCAGAAATACTGAGAATACTGATGACCTGATTATTCAGTTGGAAGAGATGGGATATGATCTGAGAAAAATAGAATATGAATCGGAGTTTTATAAGATTTACCTGTTGAGTGATTAACAATGATGTTTTGCTTGAAGAGGAGAGAGTATGGTTGATTTACTGAAGATTATCAAAGATTACAAGGAAGTTCCTGCATTTATTGTGATGGATGGAGAAGAGTCGAAAACTGTTTCATATGAACAGTTTTATGAGGCAATATGCAGATGTGCTTATAACCTGGAATGTGCCTTTGGTGACCTAAAGGGAAAACATATTGGTATCTACGCTAATTCGGGGTACGAGTTTGTGCTGGTACTGGCAGCGCTATTATTTGAAAGAGCTGTTGCTGTACCGTTAAATAATCATGAAAGCCCTGATGTCATTAGATATGAGATTGATAATTCCGACATGGAGGCTATTGTCGTGGATGAAGATCTTATTCAGAATATTGACATTCTTGGAAAAAGAACTGTAGGAATAACAGAACTCGTTAAAGATGACGGTACATTAGCGAATCTTAAAGATTTCAGTGATGACGAATGGGACAATCTTGTTGCAATCGTTTATACATCCGGAACAACAGGGATACAAAAAGGCGTGATGCTTTCCGCAGGAAATCTGTTCGGAGAAACCAGAGAAGTATATGACAATGCCTTTCCTGTTGATAACTACCTGGGATTAAGGGCTTTTGCTAACCTGCCTTATTATCACATCGGTGGTATCAGTGAATGGCTGCTTCAGATGAGAAAAGGGTGTACAGTTTATTTGAGTATTTATCCCGGAAATGTACTGTTTGATCTGGAACATCAAACTATTGATGTTGCTGTTGTAATTCCAGCAACTCTTAAACTTTGGAAAAAGGCAATTAAATCCGGACATATGGACAGACTTGGAAATGTAAAACTTGTTATAACCGGAGGAGCAGCGGCAGATCTGGATACAGTTAAAATTTTTCTTGAACATCATATACCATATGGACAGTTCTATGGGATGACAGAGTATAGCGGGATTATTTCCAGTGGATTTGACTGTATTTCACATTTAGAGTCAGTAGGACGTCCTAACCCATCTGTAAAGGCTACAATTGTCGATGGAGAGATCTGTCTCTCAGGGCCTGGATTTATGTTGGGATACTACAAGAATGAGGAAGAGACTAAAAAAGTAATTGATGGAGATTTACTACATACCGGAGACTTGGGATACATTGATGAAGATGGATACATGTATATAACTGGCAGAAAGAAGAATCTGATCATCCTTTCAAATGGTGAGAATGTCAGTCCTGAAGAACTGGAAAACCATCTGTATAAATGTCCAGACATTATTGAATGCAAGGTATATGAAGAAAGCGACAGAATATGCGCTTTAATCTATGCAGAAGAAGGAAAAGAAAATGCAGTTGGAGATTATATTGCGGATTTAAATACAAAGCTGCCTATCTTTAAAAGGATTTACAAGAAAACAATACAAAATGAACCTTTGGAAAAAACCGGCAGTGGAAAAATTAAAAGATAGCTGTCAAAATTCTAGAAGGAATAATCTCATAAGCAATGCGCCTCTTACTCTTTTGAGAAAGGGGCGTTTTTGTTTTACGCATTTCTTCTTTTAGTTGTTTTATCTGAACAAGAAGTTCCCTGTCTCTACTACGCTTATAGTGAGATAAGAGATTAAACATACAGTAATCAAGGATTGAATCATAGCTCTTTTGCACAATGCTTTTATCGGCATATTGTTCTATCAATTTGAATGATGGCTTGTAGACAAATGTTGCATCATCAAAATATGAGCAATTACCTGTAACGGATGCGCTGTTCAAAACATAATGGTATAGAGGATAAGGGACATAGACATAATGTAAATTATAGGATGAAAAAAGCTGAGACTGATACAAAAGGTCTTCACTTAGTTTTATATTCTGATTAAATGAAAGGTCTTTTATTAAGTTATATCTAAAAAGCCTTGTTACAAGAAAACCTCTGATAGTATCATCAGTAAACATGGCTGAAAGAATCTCTTTTGACGACAAAATACTAGATGTTTTTCTGAAATATGGTGTGGAGAGGCCTTCTTTATGTGTATAATAACCACAGATACATCCATCAATTGTATCATTGGAATCAGCCTTAACCATTGCTTCAATCATTCTGGAGTACATATCAGGTTCAATATAGTCATCAGCATCAAGAAAACTGATCCAGTAGCTCTTTGCATATGAAAGACCAAGGCTTCTTGCAGCGGATGCTCCCTGATGATCCTGGGAATATACTTTGATAATAGAATTACGTTCAGCATAGCTGTTAGCGAGATCAAAAGAACCATCGGTGGATCCGTCATCTACAAGTATTATTTCAGATGGCAACAACTCACCTGCCAGAATGCTATCAAGCATTTTGGACAATGTGCTTATACAATTGTAAAATGGAATTATAGTGCTGATCGAAGTGTTCATGAAACTATTATAACTATTGGGGAAAATGTAATCAATCTAAAGTAAAGGAAGTTTTGCATAATGGGGTTTGAAAATAAGAAGGAGAAAATCAAAGTATTCAGTGAAGTTTTCAAGACGCTTTGCTGGGCGCTTACGATTCTTAAGGAATTCAGAGTTCGTCTTTATCTATATATTGTCTTTTTGATTCTTCAGTCAGTTTATCGGATATATATGACTAGCAGGGTTGGGAATATAGTAGACCTTGCACTTGGTGATAATGTAAATGGACTCATTATCACCGGGGCATTCTTTGCTCTTTTGTATGTGATCAATATTGTGATCACTATTATTGGTAACAGATTTGCATGCAGGAATTATAACGGCATGTACAATGATCTGGAACTTAAGATTTACAGAAAGATAATGGACGCATCCTGGGAGAAACTTTCAGAGTATCATTCCGGAGATCTGATAACAAGGCTATCCTCTGATGTGAAAACAGTAGCAGGCAATACCAGCGGACTTGTACCTACAATGATTGCGGAGCTTACGCTTATACTGTCTGCCAGCGTATATATCATCTATGTTGATTATTCGATGATTTTTCTGGCTCTGGTAATTGCACCGGTTGTGCTTATAGCCTCGAGGATTTTTATGGGTAAGATCTACAGATCTGAGGCTGAGATACGAGAGATAGAGTCCAAGATTGGCTCATATAATGTAGAGACATTCAATAATATTCAGGCGGTGAAAGCTTTTAGTCTTGGAGACTATTTCTATGAAAAGATGTTTAACATCGAAACTGTTAGAAAGAAAGTTGACCTAAGAACCAATAAGTACATTATTTCTTATTTTGCCACTACAAACTTTGCCGGTATTATTGGAGCATGTATCCTCATAGGCTGGATGTTCTACAGAGTTCACACAGGAGTGATCTCTTTTGGCGCACTTTCAGTAATTGCGTTTCTTGCACTACAGGTGGGAAGAGCTATTGAAGATCTCTTTGACCTGCTGCCTACAATTATGGCTTACATGGCATCGGCAAAAAGGGTTAAGATGCTGCTTGACATAGAAGATGAATCCAATGGTGATGATAATGTAGAAATAGAGCCTCTTTTAAACGGTTCCGATGGTGTAGATATCCATGTAGAAGATATGTATTTCAAATACAGAAACGGCTACAGTGTATTTGAGGGAGCGTCGTTTGAAGCAAAACCAGCAGAACTGATAGCCCTGGTTGGAGCTTCCGGAGAAGGTAAGACTACAATGCTGAGGATAATCCTTGGTATCGTAACTGCATACAAAGGAAGGACATATGCTTCAAACAGTAAAACTGAGATTGATCTTGGACTAAAGACAAGGTCCATCATTTCTTATGTACCACAGGGAAATACCATGATGGCAGGAACAATTTCCGAAAACATGAGAATGGTTAACAAAGATGCTACAGATGAGGAAATTGTTCAGGCACTGAAAGATGCGCATATTTATGATTTTGTCCAGAAACTCCCCGGAGGACCTGAGTATGAACTTGGCCAGGGAGGACACGGCTTATCAGAGGGACAGAATCAGAGGCTGTGCATCGCCAGGGCACTTTTAAAGAATGTGCCGGTTCTTCTCCTGGACGAAGCGACTTCAGCTTTGGATGTAGCTACCGAGAGAAAGATACTTGATAATATCAGGAAAAGATATCCAAATAAAACAATAATCCTCACAACACACAGGCCGACAGTACTTACAATGTGTGACAGGGTCTACAAGATAGCAGACAGGAAGATTGATATAGTAAACAGCGACAGTATACAAAGACTTATAGATGAGTTTTGATAAAGGCAGAAAGGCTTGATTATGGGGGCATCAACTGAATACAAAATTCCAAAGATTATCCATTATTTCTGGCTGGGTGGGAACCCTAAGCCGGAGTCTGTCATTAAGTGCATTGATAGCTGGAGAAAGTTTTGTCCTGATTTTGAGATAAAAGAGTGGAATGAATCAAATTACGATGTTCATAAGCATCCTTACATGGATAAGGCTTATATTCAGAAGAAGTGGGCTTTTGTTCCGGACTATGGCAGACTTGATGTGCTGTATGAATACGGCGGAATATATATGGACACTGACGTTGAGGTGTTAAAAGACCTTTCACCTCTTTGTAAACTTGATGGCTATATCGGCTTTGAGAGCGATGAACGCGTTAACTGTGGTCAGGGTTTTGGCTGTGTTCCGGGATTACCTATAATCAGAGAAATGATGAAATGCTATGATGGGGACACCCCCTTTGAATTTATCGGAAATGAGGAGGTATTCATTGAAAGTCCCAGGCTATCTACCAAGGCTTTGATTGAACATGGACTTATCCGAAACGGCTTACGGCAGAAAATAGACGGATTGGAAGTTTTCCCTATGGACTACCTTTGTCCACTGGACTATTATACAGGGCGACTTCGTATAACAGATAATACTTACAGCATTCATCACTTTGATGCCAGCTGGCATGGCAAGAATGCCAAGCAGTATCAGAAACTCATGCAGGCACTTAACAGGGCTCTAGGTAAAAAGCTTGGACAGAAAGCTTTCAGTTCTTTTATGAGTACCAAGGACGCATTTAAACACCTGATTGGAAGGTAAGCTGAGGGGAAATATATGGGAGCACCTTTGATATCGGTAATTGTACCGGTATATAACGTAGAAAAGTATCTGGTCGAATGTATAGAATCGATTCTGGCTCAGACCTATAGTTCTTTTGAACTTCTGCTTGTAGATGATGGATCAAAAGATAAAAGTGGAGAGATTTGCGACGAATACAAGGACAAAGATGGCAGAATAAGGGTCTTTCACAAAGAAAACGGAGGCCTTTCATCAGCCAGAAACAAGGGGATTGATGAAGCAAAGGGCGATTTGTTCTGCTTTATTGATTCAGATGACACAATAAGTATTGATTATCTAATGAAACTTTATACAGCTATTACAGAGAATCAGGCAGATATGGCTATTTGCGATATTGATGCCCCAAAACTGTCGAAGGTTGACCTTGTATATCAGGGCAATGATAGCATGACTTCTGATGAAGCAAAGATATGGCTCTATGACAACAGGATGCGTGAATATGTCCTGATGGTTGTGGCATGGAATAAGCTCTATAAAAAGGCTCTTTTCGATGATGTCAGGTACCCTGTCGGAAGGATTCATGAAGATGAATTTGTGATAGGCCCAATCCTCAGGAAGTGCAGTAAGATATCTTTTGTAAAAGAGAAGCTGTACAACTACAGAGACAATGACTCAGGCATAACGTCTGAAACAAAAAGGCTTGAAACACGCCATCTCGACGGAGTAGATGCTTTAGATGAGAGGATTGCGCAGGCGGTAGAGGATGGCGATAGCTCTTTTGCCCACATAACTCTGAAAAATGCTCTGTATAAATGTGCCAGATTCTATGGAGACGCTTCAAGAACTGGCGTAAATGATATGAGGAAGGCTTCTTTTACGAAATATGAGGAGTTGTTCTCACAGTACAAAGCTTTGCTGGATACTAAGCAGAGGCTCAAGTATAGGTTGTTTCTTGCTATACCGAGCATATTCATACGGATTTATAATCCATGACAGATTTACCCCTCATTACTGTTGACACTGTCCACTAATATCGGTACAATTAATCTGTTGTAATCTTGTATATTAGTGCGCCCATTTATGGCAAGCTATACAAAATATTGTACAATGAAAATTGAATAAGGAGGTGCTCCTGTAATGACCACTGTAATTGCAGTAGTAGCAACTCTTGTCATCACTGCTCTGGTTACCTGGGTTATAGCATCAGCCCATCATAAGAAGGTATCTGATGGTAAAATCGGTAGCGCTGAGGAGAGGGCAAGAAAAATCATCGATGAAGCCCTGAAGAATGCTGAGGATACAAAGCGTGAGAAGCTCCTTGAGGCAAAAGAAGAAGCCCTTAAGACACGTAATGATCTTGAGAAGGAAGTCAAGGACAGACGTAATGAATTGCAGCGTTCTGAGAGACGTATCCAGCAGAAAGAGGAGAACGTCGAGAAGAGAACCGAGGCGATCGAGAGAAGAGAGCAGAGTTTAAGTGCCCGCGAGGAGAACTTGAACAAGAAGACAGAAGAGGTTGCTAAGTTAAATGAACAGAGGCTACAGGAACTGGAAAAAATCTCTGGCTTAACCTCCGATCAGGCCAAAGAGTATCTTTTAAAAATCGTTGAAGATGATGTGAAACACGAATCAGCTATCATGATCAAGAACATGGAAGCTGAGGCAAAAGAAGAAGCAGATAAGAGAGCCAAGGAAATTGTTGTAGGTGCTATTCAGCGCTGCGCAGCAGATCACGTTTCCGAGACTACCATATCTGTAGTACAGCTCCCCAATGATGAGATGAAGGGTCGTATCATTGGTAGAGAAGGACGTAACATTAGGACCCTCGAGACTATGACCGGTGTAGATCTTATTATTGATGACACACCGGAGGCTGTAGTTATTTCCGGATTTGATCCGATCCGCAGAGAAGTCGCACGTATCGCTCTTGAGAAGCTGATCGTGGATGGACGTATCCATCCTGCAAGGATTGAAGAAATGGTCGAGAAGGCACAGAAAGAAGTTGCTGCCAAGATCAAAGAAGAAGGTGAAAATGCTGCTATCGAGGCAGGCGTTCACGGACTTCATCCTGAAGTGATCAAGATTCTCGGACGTATGATGTTCAGAACAAGCTATGGACAGAATTGTCTGAAGCATTCAGTAGAGGTAGCACAGCTTTGTGGACTTATGGCATCTGAGCTTGGACTTGATGTCCGTGTAGCGAAGAGAGCCGGACTCCTTCATGATATCGGTAAGGCTGTTGACCATGAGCTTGAAGGCTCACATATTCAGCTTGGTGTTGATATCTGTAGGAAATATAAGGAATCACAGGTTGTTATCAATGCGGTAGAGGCTCATCACGGTGACGTAGAGCCACAGTCCCTTATAGCAGTTCTTGTTCAGGCAGCTGATACAATTTCATCAGCAAGACCTGGAGCTAGAAGAGAGACACTTGAAACATACACATCACGATTAAAAGAACTCGAAGATATTACAAATAGCTTTAAGGGTGTTGATCACTCATTCGCTATTCAGGCTGGTCGAGAAGTCAGGGTAATGGTAGTTCCTGAGCAGGTTACTGACGAAGACATGGTTATCATGGCTCGTGAGATTGCAAAGAAGATCGAGGACGAGATGGAATATCCCGGACAGATCAAGGTCAATATCATCAGAGAGAGCAGAGCAACTGACTTTGCTAAGTAATGATATCCATTATGCTTAGAAAAATGCATAAAAGAGGTTATCCTTTTTGGATAACCTCTTTTTTATTCTTCATATCTATAGTATTATATATTTAAAAAGATTGTGCGCTATTAAATAAAGGGGGACAACTATGCACGAATCAGGTGAAGACTATATCGAGACCATATATCTCCTCAAGAAGAAAAAGGGAGTTGTACGTTCTATTGATGTTGCCAATGAGCTTGGTTTCTCAAGGCCCAGTGTATCCAGAGGCGTCAGCATATTGAAGGAAAACGGCCTTGTTATCATGGAAGATGACGGTGAGCTTAAGCTTACCGAAGAAGGTCTTAAGACTGCCAAGAAGGTATATGAGAAGCACACCAATCTCACCAAATTCCTGATGCTCACAGCAGGAGTCAACGAAGAAATCGCTGAGACAGATGCCTGCAGAATTGAGCATATAATAAGTCCTGAGACTTTCAGAGGCATCAAGAAATTTGTAAAAGAACACAAAGAAGAACTTTAATAAGAATTTGTTAATAGGATCATAACTAAAGGTTATGGTCCTATTAGTTAGTAAATGAGGTACAATATGCTTCCGGAATTATTCAAGGAGAAGATGAAGAATCTCCTTTCGGAAAAAGAATATGATGAATTCATTTCATCTTTCGAAGAAGATGAGGAAAGACATCACGCCTTGAGACTTAATCCTCTTAAGGTAAAAGAGAAACCGGACTTCTGCAAAGAGCCTGTTCCTTGGGAAGAAAATGGCTTTTATTATGATGCAGATTCAGCCCCAGGCAAGCACCCATACCATGAAGCAGGAATTTACTATATCCAGGAACCTTCAGCTATGTCTCCGGTCCATTTCCTTGATCCCAAGCCCGGTGAAAAGATCCTGGACCTCTGCGCAGCTCCAGGAGGTAAATCAACTCAGATAGCTTGCAGAATGGATTCCAAGGGCATTCTGGTTACAAATGAAATAAACAGAGACAGAGCTAAGATATTATCTCTTAACATCGAGAGAATGGGCATAAAAAACGCTCTTGTTCTAAACGAGGATTCAGGCCATCTTTCTCAGGTCTTTGAAGGATACTTTGACAAGATCCTTGTTGATGCTCCATGTTCCGGAGAAGGTATGTTCAGAAAGAACGAAGAGGCTTTTTCTGAATGGAGCCCTGAAAATGTTGAGATGTGTGCAAGCAGGCAAAAAGAGATCCTGGACAATGCTGCTAAAATGCTTGTTCCCGGAGGAAGGCTTGTCTATTCCACATGCACATTTTCACCTGAAGAGAACGAGAAGAACGTCTCATCATTTCTGGAGAGAAACCCTGATTTCCATGTATTGCATGTTGAACTTATCGGCGGAATGGAGAATGGCAGAACTGAGTTTGCCGGCCCTGACTGCAATGCAGAAGTCGCTGATTCAGTAAGACTGTGGCCTCACAGAGTTCGTGGCGAAGGACATTTTCTCTGTGTATTTAGAAGAGACGGTGAAATGGTATCAGGAACTGCCTCATATATTCCCGGCGGCCGAAACATAAAAGCAAAAAACGAGATGATAAAGGCATTTAACACGTTTGCAGAAGAATGCTTTGATAAGAACTTTAAGCTTCCTGAAGGCATTATAATATCTTTCGGAGATCAGCTTTACCTTGCGCCATACGACATGCCCGGTATAAAAGGACTGAAAGTCATAAGACCCGGACTTCATCTTGGAACTGTGAAAAAAGACCGTTTCGAGCCATCCCATGCGCTGGCTCTTGCAATAAAGCCGGAAAATGTAAAGCTTTCTGTAGACCTTCCATCAGATTCTGCTGATATCAAGCAGTATCTAAACGGCCAGACTCTAAGGCTGTCCGAGAGCTCGTTTATCGGAAAAGACAAAGTAAAAGGGTGGTGCCTTGTGACCACCGACGGCTACAGCATAGGCTGGGCCAAGCTTGCATCAGGTATGCTGAAAAATCATTATCCAAAAGGACTCAGAATTAATTACTGACATGAAGAAACTACTTAAATACTTAAAACATTATAGACTTGAATCAATTCTTGGACCTCTCTTTAAGCTCCTGGAAGCTTCTTTTGAGCTTCTGGTTCCGCTTGTCATCGCATCAATGATTGATGTCGGCATCGCAAACGGAGATAAATCACACATCATAAGGATGTGCCTTATTTTGCTGCTGCTTTGTGCTGTCGGCTTTGCTTGCGCTGTGACAGCACAGTTTTTTGCTGCAAAAGCTGCTTCGGGATTTGCTGCCAAGGTCAAGAGAGCGCTGTTTGATAATATCCAGAAATTATCCTACGCGGATATCGATAAAGTTGGCACATCTGCCATGATCACCAGGATGACCAGTGATATAAACCAGGTTCAGCAGGGAGTCAATCTTACAATAAGGCTGCTTCTTAGGTCGCCTTTTGTTGTGTTTGGCGCCTTTGTCATGGTCTATACCATCAGCCCGAGCCAGTCACTGATTTTCCTTGTGACCATAATCCTGCTGTTTATCGTTGTCGGCGTCATCGTGAGATGGAGCATTCCAAAGTACGGCCTGATACAAAAAGGGCTTGATAAGCTCCTTTGCCTTACGAGAGAAAACCACACGGGCGTAAGGGTGATCCGCGCCTTTAATCTGCAGGAAAAGGAAAAAGAAAATTTTAACGAGCACAACGACCTTCAGATGAAACTTCAGAGCTTTGTCGGAAGTGTATCGGCTCTTATGAATCCTGTAACTTACGCAATCCTTAATCTTGCTGTAGCGTTTCTTATCTACAGAGGTGGAATTGTTGTAAACAGAGGAGAGCTTTCACAGGGTGATGTTGTCGCTCTTTATAACTACATGGCTCAGATCCTTGTTGAGCTTATTAAGTTCGCAAACCTGATCCTTACCGTAACCAAGGCTATAGCATCCGGAAACCGTGTAGAGGAGATGCTTGAGATGAAATCCTCTATGACAGACGGAAATATAACTGAGTTTAAAAACACCAGGGACCACATCGTATTTACCGATGCGTCCATGAGATATGCAGGTGATATCGAGGATTCTCTTTATCCATTCTCGCTTAATATTAAAAGAGGGGAGAGAATCGGTATTATTGGTGGAACAGGTAGTGGTAAGACTACGCTTGTAAATCTTATACCAAGATTTTATGATACAAGATCAGGAAGCGTAACAATAGACGGAGTAAATGTCAAAGACTATCGAATGGATGCCCTTAGGGAGAGAATAGGTATCGTTCCGCAGAAGGCAGTTCTTTTCCACGGCAGCATTCGTGACAATATCAGATGGGGCAAGAACGATGCCACTGATGATGAGATAAATGAGGCGCTTACAATTGCTCAGGCAAAAGAGATTGTTGATGGCAAAGAGAACGGTCTTGATACCGTAGTAGCTCAGGGAGGAAAAAACTTCTCGGGTGGCCAGAAGCAGAGACTTACAATTGCACGTGCCCTTGTGAGAAAGCCTGAAATACTGATCCTTGATGACAGTGCATCAGCTCTTGATTACCTCACTGATAAAAGGCTGCGCGATGCAATTGCATCCATGGATAATCCTCCGACCACCATTATTGTGTCTCAGAGAACTGCATCTGTTATGAACTGCGACAAGATTGTTGTGCTTGATGACGGACATGTAGTTGGAATAGGTAGCCATGACAACCTCCTTAAACACTGCGAGGCCTATAGGGAGATCTATGAATCTCAGTACAAGAAGGAGGTGGCACAATGAACAGAAAAGCTTTGAAAAAAGTTCTGCGCTATGCAGGAAAATACCACTTCCTAATAGCTATTTCGATGTTCCTTGCTATTGTGACGGCTCTTTTATCACTGTATGTTCCTATACTTGCCGGCAATGCAATTGACTGTATTGTTGGAAAAGACAATGTGGATTTCGCAAAAGTGACTGAAATCCTGATCAGAATGGCAATTACGGTCCTTTTTATCGCCATTTGCCAGTGGATAATGAATATCGTTAACAATAGGATAACCTTCAGAGTTGTCAGAGACGTAAGGAGAGATGCCTTCGCAAGGCTGCAGATATTGCCTTTTGAGTATTTGGATAACAAGCAGACAGGAGATATAGAAAGCAGGATAATAGCTGACGTTGACCTCTTTGCAGACGGCCTTCTTATGGGCTTTACACAGCTCTTTACGGGAATAGTGACAATAGTCGGAACTCTTGTTTTCATGTTCTATTTGAACTTTGGAATTGCTATTGTTGTAGTTGTATTAACGCCGCTATCGCTCCTTGTGGCCAGATTTGTAGCAACCAGGAGCTTTAAGCTCTTTAAACAGCAGAGCGAAGCGAGAGCTGCGCAGACATCATTTGTTGATGAGATGGTTGGTAATCTCTCGGTTGTTAAGGCATTTGCGCATGAAGATGAGAACTTAGATGCCTTTGATACCATGAATGACAATCTTGAGAAAGTCAGCGTAATGGCAACCTTCATTTCATCGCTGACCAATCCTTCAACCAGGTTTATTAACAATATTGTTTATGCAGCTGTCGCACTGTTTGGCTCATTTACCTGTATAGCAGGAGGTATGACAGTCGGCGGACTTACCATTTTCCTAAGCTACGCCAATCAGTACACTAAGCCGTTTAATGAGATCTCCGGCGTTATAACTGAGCTTCAAAATGCGCTTGCATGTGCTGCACGAGTATTTGAGCTGATTGAGGAAACACCTGAGAAAAATGACCTTGATGATGCAAAAGAGCTTGTTGATGTCAAGGGAAAAGTAGATATAGAGGATGTGTCTTTTTCCTATAATAAAGAAACCAGCCTTATTGAAGACCTGAACCTGTCCATAACAAAGGGGCAGAGAGTTGCTATCGTAGGACCTACAGGTGCAGGAAAATCCACACTCATCAACCTTCTTATGAGATTCTATGATGTAGATAAGGGAAATATCCTGATTGATGGAATTGACATAAGAGATCTTAAGAGGGGAAGTCTTCGCGAGAACTTCGGCATGGTTCTTCAGGAAACATGGCTCAGAAGCGGAACCATCAGAGATAATATCACTCTCGGAAGAGAGGGCTTTACTGATGAGCAGATCATAGAAGCTGCCAAGGCTGCCCATGCACACAGCTTTATAAAAAGGCTCCCTGACGGGTATGATACGGTCATTACAGAAAATGGCGGAAATCTCTCGCAGGGACAGAAACAGCTCCTTTGCATAACAAGAGTAATGCTGGATATCCCACCTATGCTGATCCTCGACGAAGCTACATCTTCAATTGATACAAGGACAGAGATCAGGATCCAGAAGGCCTTTAACAAGATGATGAAGGGCAGGACAAGCTTTATTGTTGCCCATAGGCTTTCCACAATACGCGAAGCTGATCTTATACTTGTTATGAAGGAAGGCCATATTATCGAGCAGGGAATACATATGGAGCTTGTTGCAAAGAGAGGCTTTTATTATGAGCTTTACACGAGCCAGTTTGGGTGATAAATTAGTATCCTCACTTGTTTTATAAATGAAAGGAAATCTGTTCTATGAGAAACCCTGATATTTCCGGGGCTTATGATGAAAAACGCTGCAAGGACATTGAGCGCAGTATCATCAAGAAATA
The DNA here is from genome assembly GCF_000423965.1 of Butyrivibrio sp. VCB2001. Lineage (NCBI taxonomy): Bacteria > Bacillati > Bacillota > Clostridia > Lachnospirales > Lachnospiraceae > Butyrivibrio > Butyrivibrio sp. VCB2001. Next base: position 118,008 of record NZ_AUIZ01000008.1, read on the forward strand.
CCGAAAAGAGATATGGTGCAAGTTTACAAAGGCCATAAATACTTATAAACTAATAAGTGACGGCGACAAGATAGCTGTCTGTATATCCGGTGGCAAGGATTCCATGCTGATGGCCAAGCTCTTTCAGGAGATACTTAGACATGGGAAGAAGAACTTTGACGTAGTTTTCCTTGTAATGAACCCGGGATACAATAAGCTAAACTACGACCTTATCATGACAAATGCCACAATAATGGGCATTCCGGTACAGGTTTTTGAGTCGGACATCTTCGATGTTACCAGTAGCCTTGTTGAAGGTTCGCCCTGTTATCTCTGTGCGAGAATGAGAAGAGGCGCTCTTTATGCCAAGGCAAAAGAGCTTGGATGCAATAAGATAGCTCTCGGTCACCACTACGACGACGTTATCGAGACCATTCTCATGGGAATGCTCTACGGCGGACAGATTCAGACCATGATGCCTAAGCTACACTCGACGAACTTCGAGGGCATGGAGCTGATAAGACCCATGTACCTTATAAGGGAAGAGGACATCAAGCACTGGTGCAACTACAATGAGCTCAAGTTCATTGCCTGCGCCTGCAAGATGACAGAGAAAAGAGATGCATCTGTAAACCCCGGCGATGTCAGTAAGCGTGCTGAGGTAAAAGAGCTGATCAAAGAGCTCAGGGAAAAGAGTCCCTATATTGAATCAAATATTTTTAAAAGTGTGGAAAATGTCCACCTTAATGCGATAATATCTTATAAGACGAACAAGACAGGCAGACATCATTTTCTGGATACATATGATGAAGGTGATTTTTAAGGAGATTTATGAGCGAGCAGGAAAACAGCAGACCAATATTTATAATAGGACATAAGAACCCTGATACAGACTCTATCTGTGCAGCCATAACCTATGCTAACCTCAAGAACAAGGTTTTTGGCGGCAATTATATAGCTTGCAGAGCTGGACATTTAAATGAGGAGACTCAGTTTGTTTTGTCTCACTTTGGAGTTGATGTTCCGGCTTATGTAAAGGATGTAAGAACACAGGTCAGAGACATGGAGATAAGGCGTATTGACGGTACCAGCAGAAAGATGTCTCTTAAAAATGCCTGGGCCAAGATGCGTGATGCAGACGTCGTAACACTCTGCGCAACAGAGGGCGATGAGCTGGCAGGTATTATTACAACCAATGACATTGTAGAGACCTACATGGATGTGATCGATCCTCACATTCTTTCACAGGCCAAGACTTCTTACAAGAATATCGTTGAGACGCTTGATGGAGAACTTATCGAAGGTGATATCAACGAGGAACTCACAAGCGGTAAGGTTGTTATCGCAGCAGCAAGCCCTGAGATGATGGAGAACGTCATTGAGGCCGGAGATGTGGTAATCCTCGGAAACAGATATGAGACTCAGCTGTGCGCAATAGAGATGGATGCAGCATGCATTATAGTTTGTGAGGGTGCAGAGGTTGCAAGGACTATTAAGGCTCAGGCATCGGAGCATGGCACCAAGATCATAACAACACCACACGATACCTTTGTTGTTGCAAGACTTATCAACCAGAGTATGCCAATCGAGCATATCATGAAAAAAGACAATCTGGTAACCTTCCACATGGATGACTACATTGAGGATATCCAGGAAGTAATGGCTTCCATGAGGCACAGATACTTCCCGGTTCTTGATAAAAACGATAATTACATCGGTATGATCAGCCGAAGAAACTTCCTCGGCGCTCACAAGAAGCAGCTGATTCTCGTTGACCATAATGAGAAGAATCAGGCCGTAAACGGAGCTGATGCAGCTGATATAAAAGAAATCGTTGACCATCACAGACTTCGTACAATTGAGACAGCCGGTCCTGTTTATTTCAGAAACATGCCTCTTGGCTCAACATGTACGATCATCTATCTCATGTACAAAGAATATGCGCAGGAAATAGATCCTACTACAGCAGGTCTTTTGCTTGCAGCGATTCTTTCAGATACATTGATGTTCCGTTCACCTACATGCACCAAAGTAGACAGAGATGCAGGTGAGGAGCTTGCCAGGATAGCTGGCATTGATTATGAAGAGTTTGCAAAAGAGATGTTCCATGCAGGTTCAAATCTTGGCAGCAAGACAGCAGATGAGATCATCCATCAGGATTTCAAGAAGTTTACTGTAGATGATATGACCATCGGAATCGGACAGATCAACTCCATGAGTGCTGATGAACTTGTCGAGATCAAGGACAAGATAATGCCTGAACTTAAGGACGTTGCTGAGTCTGACGGACTGGACATGCTGTTCTTTATGCTTACAAATATCATTGACGAGTCTTCACAGGTTGTCTTCTCGGGGGCGAAGGCACTTCATACACTTAACTCGGCATTTGGTATAAATTCAGAGGGGGATGTGGTTTTACTTCCGGGAGTTGTTTCTCGTAAGAAGCAGCTTCTACCGGCTATTGTAGAAACCATACAGCAGTAAAAAAACTATATTACGGGGGGTACGGGTAAATGGAAGAATTAAGAACGCTTCTCTTGCACGAAATAGTAAAGGTTTATGGACCTTTACAGGGGCAGGGAATAGGAGCTATAGTCATTCCTGCATTTATCGGAGATTTCAAGAAGGTACTGGATTCAGAGGAGAGCTTTGATGAGGTATCAGAGGAATACATGACTGAGGACAAGAAAGTCCATCTTATATTGGAAGGTCGCAGGAAACTCGGCAAAAAAGGTGTTAAGCTTGAGATCACCGGAGCTGTAGTCAATGACAAGAGGCTTCATTTAACAGAAGAGCATTGCTACGTATGAAGGATGAACTGATCAGAACTGAATTGTTACTTGGTGCACAGGCGCTTGAGAAATTAAAAAACTCAAGGGTCTGTGTTTTTGGTGTGGGTGGAGTCGGAGGCTACGTTGTAGAGGCTCTTGCAAGGAGCGGAGTAGGAGCAATTGATATAGTTGATAATGATGAAGTAGCTATGTCCAATATAAATCGACAGATCATCGCACTTCACAGCACAGTAGGAAAAGATAAAGTTGATGTGGCAAGGGACAGAATACTGGATATAAATTCGGACTGTGTTGTTACTTGTCATAAATGTTTTTACCTTCCTGAAACGAGTTCTGAGTTCGATTTTAATGAATACGATTATGTGGTAGATGCGATAGATACTGTAACTGCCAAGATAGATATCATCATGAAGTGTAAGGAACTTGGCGTTCCGATCATCAGTTCAATGGGCACGGGCAATAAGCTTGATCCTACTAAAATAAAAGTTACAGACATTTACAAGACTGAGATAGATCCACTTGCCAAGGTTATGAGGCGTGAACTTAAAAAGCGTGGAATTAAAAAGCTTAAGGTCGTTTACTCTAACGAAGAGCCTATAAAACCTGATAAGGAAATGATCGATGCTGAGCTAAAGGCATCCGGTTCGCAAAAGAGGACAGTTCCCGGAAGTTCAGCGTTTGTTCCTCCTGTTGCAGGCCTTATAATAGGGCGAGAAGTAGTAATGGATCTTATTAAAAAATGATACAGAGGCATCAAAATGAGTGAAGAGAATTTAAGGTGGAAACTGGTTAAAGAAGAACATTTAAAGCAGGATAAATGGATCGATTTTCGCCAGAATATATATGAGCTTCCAAATGGAACAGATATAGGACCTGTATATAACTTTTCAAAACACAGCTTTTCAGTGGTTGTAGCTACAGATGAAGATGGAAAGTATATCTGTGTCAAGCAGTACAGACATGGAATAGATGAGGTTACAACAGAGTTCCCAGCCGGTGGCATCGAGTATAAAGAGACTGAAAACCACCCCTATATTACTGCAAGGAACACAATTGCAACCGAAGAGGAAGCTTTAGAAGCAGCAAAGAGAGAACTTGCAGAAGAGACAGGCTATGTTTCCGATAACTGGAGACATCTTCTTACAATACCTGCAAATGCAACTCTTGCCAGCAATAATGTACATATCTATGCTGCAAAAGACTGCAGGAAGGTGACTACACAGCATCTTGATGATTCAGAATTTTTGAATGTAGTTCTTTTTACTGAAGAAGAGCTCAAAGAGCACATCTTTGGTGGGGACTTTAAGCAGGCTCATCATGTACTGGCATGGTATTTATCAAAAGAATAAAGACTTGAATCTGAATAACCCCTGTGATAAACTAATTAAGTTGTTAGCCGGCATGTCGGAATGGCAGACGATGCAGACTCAAAATCTGTTGTGGGTAACCACGTGTGGGTTCAAGTCCCACTGCCGGCATTTAAACCTCGGAGCAAATTGCTTCGAGGTTTTTTGTATATTTAAACGCAATTACGTCAATACTATGCTATAATTAGAATATGAAGCTGGTATCTGTTGACAAGTTAATACCCGGAATGGTTGTTTCAGAGAATGTCTATACTCTGGATGACAGGCTTGTTCTTCCCAAGGAAACAGTCCTTGATCAGAAGGATATTGAGAGAATAAAATCCTATTCACTCTACAATATCTTTGTCGAAGAGGAGATGAAACCTGTCGGTTCAGGCGCCAAAAAGCCTGAAGGGCCTCTTTCTACACCGTCCTATGCAGAGAAGATAAGAAACACCGAGGAGTTTATCATATTCAAGCAGCACATCGAGGACTATTCCGAGCAGCTTGAAGAATCTTTTAGAATGCTCGCAAATGACTCCATTCCTCTGGACGTAGAAAAGCTTACTGAGCCTGTATATCACCTGTTTGTAGAAGCCGGTGGTACAGCGGGTATTTTTGATATGCTTCATAATCTGAGAGATAATTCCGATGCAGTTTTCATGCATTCCCTTAATGTATCCCTAATCAGCAATACTCTGGCAACCTGGATGAAACTGCCTGAAGAAAAGGTTCAGGTGGCAACAGCTGCAGGCCTTCTTCATGACATCGGCAAAATGCTTGTTCCGTCAGAACTCCTTAACAAGAAGCAGGAGCTTACCGAGTATGAGCAGAGAGCTATGAACGAACACGTTATAAAGGGATATGAACTGGTCAAGGATAAGAACATTGATTCACATATCAAGAACACTATCCTTATGCATCATGAACTAAGGGATGGAAGCGGATTTCCGCTTCATCTTAAAAATGAAAAGATCGATGAGATTGCATCTATTGTTACCGTAGCAAACGTCTATGATAACCTGACATCCAGGAGAATCTACAGAGAACCTGTATGTCCTTTTGCTGTGCTTGAACAGTTTGAGAAAAACGGCTTAGATAAGTACGAACCTAATGCCATCATGACTTTTATGGGTAACATCGTAAATACCTTTATTGCCAACAGAGTAAAACTCAGTAACGGACAGGTTGGCGAAATAATCTTTATCAATCCTGATCATCTTTCTAAGCCGACAGTTAAATGCGGAGATGAGTTTGTTGATCTTGCGCACAATAAAGGCTTATCAATCACCGCAGTCATCTAAAAGTAAATTTGCACAAAAGCAGGAAACGAAATTTGGTAAAAGCGTTTCTTGTTTAAAATAGCGCCTTTTGTTACTATAAGCATACGGAAACCAATAATTTGATATGGGTTTCCGAGAAGCAAATTCGAATGTCTTATAAACAGCCATGTTCGGCGGAATGGAAGGTAATATGACTGACAGATCTAAAGTAATATTCGGTAATGTCATTGATGCAAAAGATTACAATAAAGCATTAAAATCCAAAAAGAAATTCATGAAGAAATACGGAGACGATTCAAACGTCGATTATAAGATCAGAGTATCTGACAACGAAGTAATAGGACCAATCCTCGGAGTTAAGAATATAGATGTAACTGCTAAGATTCCTGCAAACGAAGGCACAATTGACAAGGATAAAGCAATCATAGTTGGAAACATCAGAATGGGCTTTGGTCATTACCGTATTTCAATGGCTATGGCTTCTTACGCACAGCACCTTGGATATACACCTTACTGGCTTGATCTTAATTCATTTAAAGAGACAACCTGTACCAAGGTAATCAGTGCTCAGAATGACCTTTATTCCCTTGGTTCAAGGCTTTCCAAGAATCCTATCTTCAATAAACTCGTTTGGGAGCCTACAAATTACGAAGGATTCAGAGCCCTGACCTACAATTCATCAGATCAGAAGAACGCAGAGCTTATGGCTCCCGTTTACAGAAATATTGATAAAGACATTCCTGTTATCGCAACTCATGTATGGCCTGCCCAGGCAGCTATTCATGCAGGAATGAAGCATGTTGTAAATGCAATCCCTGATAACTGGCCAATGGCGCTTCACCTTTCAGAAGGTTCCCTTCACACCATACAGTGCAGAAATGCATACATGGGATACAGGATCCTCAACGGAATGAACAAGAAAAAGGTATGTAGCCCAATGCCTCAGGATTCTCTTGTTTATACAGGCCACTATATAGATTACGAGCTTGTAGAGAACATTGAAAAAGACTGCGAAGCACGCGTGGCCAGAAGAGAAATGAGAAAGCCTATGAGATTTCTTTTGACCATCGGCGGAGCCGGAGCACAGAAGGAAATCTTTGCTGAGATCATTAAGCATCTGATCCCATACATCAGAGATAACAAGGCGGCTCTCTATGTAAATGTTGGTGATTACAGAAACGTCTGGGATGAGCTGGTAAAAGAGATCCCGGGAATGAAGGAACTTGCAACAGAGCATATGGATAAATGGGATGACACCTGCAAGTTTGCAGAGGATGCCCTTGATGAGAACACACTGGTTACAGGAATTCATGGCTTCTATCATGCAGATATCTTCAAGGCTGTATATACAACAAACCTCCTTATGAGAAGCTGCGACGTACTTGTTACAAAGCCAAGTGAACTTGCATTTTACCCGGTTCCCAAGCTCTTTATAAAGAGAGTAGGCAAGCATGAGATGTGGGGTGCAATCCATTCAGCCGAGATCGGCGACGGCACACTGGAGTGCAGAGATATTCCTCATACAATCCAGATGCTTGAGCAGTTCTTAAAGACAGATCTTCTCAATGAAATGTGTGCAAATATTATTGAGAACAAAAAGGCCGGAATCTACGATGGAGCAAAGAAAGTAGTAGAGCTGGCAGTAGCAATGAAAAACAAATAAGCCAAAAGGCGAGGGAGACAATCGTGGAAAAGAGAACTTTAACAGGACTTGAGAAATTTGCATACGGTATCGGTGCGGTTGGAAAAGACATGGTCTACATGCTTTCCGCATCATATGTACTTTACTATTTCCAGGACATCATGGGCGTAAGTGCAATCGCAATGGGTATCATTCTTCTTGTTGCCCGTGTGTTTGATGCATTTAATGACCCTATCATGGGTGTTATCGTAGCTAAGACAAAGACAAAGTGGGGTAAATTCAGACCCTGGCTCATGATCGGTACTATCACAAATACAGTACTGCTTATCATGATGTTCGCAGCACCGCCTTCATTATCACCTAAGGGACTCATTGCTTATGCTGCAGTTACCTACATCATGTGGGGAGTAACCTACACAATGATGGATATTCCTTACTGGTCAATGGTACCTGCCTTTACTGAGAGCGGAAAAGAGAGAGAAGGTCTTTCAGCTCTTGCCCGTTCCTGCGCAGGTGTGGGTTCAGCCATCATCACAATCGTTACAGTTATGAGCGTTGCAGCAATCGGAAGTAGCATGGCAGCTAAGAGCACCGACAATATTGTAAAAGAGTTCGATGCAAGCAATACAGCATTTACATATTATGTAATTGAGAGAGATGCAGACGGAAATGCAACAAGCAACAAGACTGAGCTTTCAGATGCTTCAGTGGATATCGTAGTAACAGGAACTCAGAAGGTATTTGACGGAGCTGTTGGTGATGAGAATACCAAGGCCGGCGTTATTTACCTCAGTAATGACAACACAGATTACACCTTTACTGCATCCGGTATAACCCTTGGAAAGTCAGACGGAAACAATGCAATTGAAATTTCCATGGACAGCCAGGATTGCGGAGAAGCAGTAGTTGCAGTCTATGTTCCAACTGAGCAGTACAATGCCATTACATCCGCATCGGATAAATCACTTGAAATAATGGCTGCATCCACACTTGAAGTTGAGAGACTTGGTTTTAAATACTTCTCCATCATAATCGGCATACTGTTTATTCTCTTTATCACAATTACCTGTGTATGCATTAAGGAGAAGTCTACAGTTGATATGAAGACAGCTTCAATCGGTGAGATGTTCAGAGCTCTTGTTCAGAATGATCAGGCTATGACAATTGTTATCACCATCGTTCTTGTAAACACAGCGCTTTACATCACATCCAATCTGCTTATTTACTTCTTCAAGTATGACCTTGCAGGAAGTAACTGGCAGGGCAACTACACACTGTTCAATACCTTTGCAGGCGGAATGCAGATCCTTGCTATGATGCTTTTATTCCCGCTTCTTCGAAAGGTATTTACAACACTGAAGATATTCTATGTTTGCGTAATTGCAGAAATTGCAGGATACATAGTTCTTCTTACCATGGCTCTCAGCGGAGTTACCAATGTATTTGCATTCTTTGTTCCGGGATTCTTTATCATGTCCGGCGCAGGAATCCTTAACGTTGTAGTTACCGTATTCCTTGCAAATACCGTTGATTATGGTGAGATTAAGAACTACAGAAGAGATGAGTCCGTTATCTTCTCAATGCAGACCTTTGTCGTTAAGCTTGCTTCAGGTATCGCAGCTCTTGTTGCATCTATCTGCCTGACAATCTTCAATATTCAGGAGAGCAGCGCAGCAGTTCTTGATATGGCAGGGCTCCTTAACAAGATCGCTAATTCAGGTGTGCTTGCATCAATTGATAACAGCTCTGTAATCGGACTTAGAATGATCATGACAATAGGACCTACAGTTGTACTTGTGATCGCGCTTTTGTTCTTCAAGGCTAAATATATACTTAATGATGAGAAGCTTCAGGAAATCTCAATGGAGCTTGTCATGAGAAAATCAGAAGGCATAGAAGAGAAGTAATTCTCATTCCATACTAAACTCATCTTCATTTCCTTTCCAATGAGTACCGTAATACATTTTACGGTACTTTTTTGGTGTCATTTTTGTCTCTTCGGAAAAGAGCTTTATGAAGTGGCTCTGGGATGAAAAAGAAAGATAGGAAGCAATCTCGACCATGGAAGAGTCGGAAAACCTAAGGAGGTTCTTGGCCTTATCTATCTTTACTTTCCTGATATAGTCGCTGGGAGATATTCCCATTTCAGACTTAAACAGTCTTGAGATATAACTGGCGGAATTCCCGGTAAAATCAGCTAGATCTTCAATTGTTATACGCTCCTTGATGTGAGCATAGATATAGTTGATGCATTCGGAAATGGGTCTTGAAAGGGCAGCATTTTGCCTTAGTATCTGCATTCTTTTGGTGTAATCAAGGATCATTTTGTTATGCCACTGTTCAATTTCATCAAGGGTAAAGAGATAATCAAGCCTCTGAATATAATGGTCTGAAAGCCTGAAAGAGAGCTCCATTTCCATACCGTTTTCGGTGCATATTCTTGAAACGAGTGCAGCTGTAACAATGAAGTGATACTTAAGATTAAGGACAGGGTCTTTTGACAAAACACCTACACCCTCATTGTCCATAAATCTATGCTGACGGCAGTTTTCCAATATAGCCTCGACATCGCCTCCTGCAACCTGTCTGTAGAATAAAAGCTCGTCGTTCTGACTTCTGTGTATCATTTCTTTATCAAGATTAAAGAGTTTTTCGGTATCCATAGTTTTTCTCCCACATCCTATCTGCTTCTGCAAATGATAACATATCCATGTTCGAAAAAGCAATTTAATGTCATAAATATGATATTTTTTCATTGCTTTTGATATAGAAATTACAAAAAAAGTATTAACATGACCTTTGTAATTCAACTATAAGTTTTGGGTAAGGAGATGCTTATGAAAAAGTTTAGACGCAGAAGTTTAAGTGTTATAGCTATGTCGGCTTGTCTGGCATTTACCGGGATTCAGTTTCCTGTAATTGCAAACGCAGAGACAGATGCTGCAGATGACGGTTATTCTCTTGTCTGGTCTGATGAATTCGAGGATGGGGCCCTTAATACATCAGATTGGAACGTAGAGCAGCATGAGCCCGGCTGGGTTAACGCAGAGCTCCAGAGATATACTTCTCTTGACGAGGGCAACATTGAGGTAAAAGACGGAAATCTTGTTATCAAGCCTCATGTAACAGAGCCTGAAGTAAATGAGGCAGAAGAGGAAAACACAGAGCCTGCAGAAGTTAAGGAAACAGATGTAGACTTTACTGTTGATTTCGGAGCAGATACATCCGAGTCAATTGCAGTTCAGATCAACTTCGGTCTTATCGGTGATGGTTTTGAAGGAACTTCAGGTGCTGCAAACGTAACTATTTCAGAAGTTTCATTAAAAGATATTACAGATGAAGAGAACGTAGTTGATGTTTTCTCATCTTTTGATTCAAGCTGGGTCGGAGGAGTAACATCTCCTGCAGCAGGAAGCTTTAGCTTCGATAACGGAGCAGCATATCTTACAATTGAAAACGCCGGTGATCAAAACTGGAATTTCCAGATACAGAAAACAGGACTTACCTTTGAAACAGGACATAAGTACAGCTTCCATATGAAAGCATCATCAGATGCGGACAGAGCAGTTGAGCTCAGTGCTCTTGATCCTGATAACGGATATGCATGGTATGGTGGTACAAAGGCTCTTATCGAAGGAAGCGCAGCACAGGGAAATAGCGGATCTGCAGGCAGTGGTAAGAGAGAAATCACTTCAGGACGTATCACAACCCAGAATAAGCATGATTTCACATACGGACGTTTTGAGGCAAGAGCCAAGGTTCCTGCAGGTCAGGGATATCTTCCTGCTTTCTGGCTCATGGCTACAGATGAGGGCTTCTACGGACAGTGGCCAAAATGTGGCGAGATCGACATCATGGAAGTAATGGGACAGAATACATCAAAGTCCTATCACACAATCCATTACGGATACAGCGCAGGAACAGGACATAAGGAAAATCAGGGAACAAAGGTCCTCTCTGAAGGAAGCTTCTCAGATGAGTTCCATACCTATACACTTGATTGGGATCCGGGCAAGCTCACATGGTATGTGGATGGTGAAGAAGTTTATACAACAAATGACTGGTACACAGGAACCGATGATGACAACCAGGTTACATATCCTGCACCTTTTGATCAGGATTTCTACATCATTCTTAATCTTGCTGTAGGCGGAAGCTGGGTTGGATATCCAAATGATGAAGTATATGCTGACATGAACAATCAGGCTTATGAGATTGATTATGTAAGAGTTTATCAGAAGTCAGCAGAGGAATATGAAAGACTTGAAGCAGAATGTAAGCGCCCTGAGAAGGAAGAAGTTAAATTCAGGGAAGCAGATGAGACCGGCAACTTTGTAATTAACGGGGATTTTGCAAAGGAGATCGGAATTGACGGCGATGCATCAGCTGATAAGGACAACTGGAAGTTCCACACAGAATCAGATGCTGTAGGCGCAACATACGCTATAAAAGATAATTCTATAAAAGTAACACCCAAAAAGGCAGGTTCACAGAACCACAGCGTACAGCTCAAGCAGGAAAACATTCCTATGTACAAAGGCTGGGAATATGAGTTTTCGTTCGATGCTGTAGCAGATGAAGAGAGAGACATTGTAATTGATGTTGAAGGTCCTGACAGAGGCTGGACCAGATACATGCAGGATACAACTGTAAGAGTTGGAACAACCAAGCAGAGCTACAGTTACACATTTACAATGAATGACAAGAATGATCCAAACGGATCACTTGAGTTTAACTTTGGTAAGAATACTCCTGCATCAGCAGTAACAATTTCAAACGTAAGACTTACACACAAGTCAGGTGATGAGATTGCAGAAGATAATTCAAAGGTTATCAGACCTGATGGAAACTATATCTATAACGGATCCTTTGATCAGGGCGAGAGAAGACTTGGTTACTGGGAGTTTGATGAAGAAGATGCTCAGTACATTTCAGTAACAAATTCAGGCTCAAAGAGAGAGCTTAAGGTAACTGTTCCTGAAGGCAAGAGCGTAACTGTTAAGCAGTCAGAGCTTTCACCAATTGGCAAGGGTCAGTATGAGCTTTCATTTAACGCAAGATTTGAAAATGGCGCAGCTGACGGACTTACAATTAATATGGCAGGAAACAGCTATGTTCCTGAGCTTACAGACACAGACACAAAATTCTCAAAAAAACTTAATTATAATGAGGACCTTGACAGGGTAGCATCAAATGTAGAGCTCAAATTTGAGAAAGCCGGGACATATTATCTGGACAACATTTTCTTTACAGAGTCAGCTCTTATTAAGAATGGTTCATTCAACGCAGGTATGGCAAGCTTCAGCCCATATATCGACTCTCAGGTAAAGGCAAATTATGTTGTTGATAATATGAATGGAAACGACAACACATTTGCAATCACAATTGAGGATACAGTGGCAGAATCTGCTTCAAACGACTGGTACGTACAGCTCAACCAGGATGGCGTTACACTCGAGCAGGGAAAGAGCTACAGATTATCCCTGAGAATGAAGTCCTCAATCGAGAGAAAAGTTAAGTACTGCATGCAGCAGTTTGAAGGTGACTGGACAAACTATTCAGGAAACGGCCCTGTAACAATCGGACCTGAATGGCAGACCTTCACAACTGAATTTAAGATGGAATACCCTACAGATACAAAGACAAGATTTAATGTGACCATGGGTTCAATCGATGGTGAGAGAATTTCTCAGCAGCACGATGTATTTATCGACGATATCTCTCTTATTGAGATTGATGAAGCTATAGTAGAGCCGGTTGATCCTCAGCCGGGAGATGATCCAGTTGTAGAGCCTGAGGATCCTGATCAGCCAGAACCTCAGCCTGAGCCAGAACCACAGCCGGAGCCTGTAATTGTAATTCCTCCGGTAATTCAGATCATTGCTCCTGTTGTGAGAGCTGTCAAAAAGATTGTAGTAACAGTATTCAGCATTCTTAGAAGATTGTTCTGGTAATACTAAAATTTAATATACCCTACACACGGCTCCCTGATAATAAACCCTGATTATCAGGGAGCTTTTTCGTTGTAAAATCATGTGTTTTGTAGTATTCTATATCTTGTAGAATTATTTGTAATTAAGCCTTTTTGGCATACAACATGTTGACAATAGATTGACTATGATCGAATGCAAACAGATGGAAAAGTTAATCCCGCAGTTTCTTGATGATGATCTTGATAATCAGGATTTATCCGATTTTCTGGATCACATTGACAATTGCCCCGAGTGCAAGGAGGAGCTGACAATACAGTTCCTTGTCCGCGTAGGTATGCAGAGACTTGAGGATGGTAATACCTTCAACCTTGTAAAAGAGCTTGAGAGAGAACTTGCGGATGCTAAGAAGAAAATGCACCGACGGAAAACCCTGGTGCTTATAAGCTACATACTTGAGATCGCAGTGGCAGCATTGTTTGCACTGTGTCTTTTGCTTGCGATCGCACTTTAAACCCGGAGAATTATGTCTGATAACAAACTGATAATTGATGGAACCAAGTTAATAAGAGATGCTTTTTATGCAATCCCTGATTTTACCGATGCTGAGGGCAACCATATCAGTGGCCTCTACGGCGCATTTTTTAAGTTAAAAGAGCTTATGGCAGGTGGAGCATCTTCCCTGGAGATAACCTTTGACGATGATACAGGCTCTTTTACCAAAGATGTGTCCTGGCAGGTCAATAGGTTTAAAGAACTTATAGGATCGATAGAGGGTGCTTCTATAGATGCGGAATTTGAAGTGACTGAAACTGTAAAATCAGCTGTAGAAGAGATTTTAAAGAATTTATCACCATCGGGATCAGTTAAGGAGCTTCCTAAGTTCAAGCATACTCTTACCATAACTTCTGATCTTAACGAAGTAGAGCAGATATTTGCAGACGCAGAAAAGAGCTGCTCCGGCAATCCTGATAGTTATGTTGGCTATCACTTTGTGACCGAGAAAACCGGAACCGGTAAATCAGACGTAGATGTACTGGGACTTTCTATTTGTTTTAGTGAAGACAAGGCGTTTTATATCCCTGTTGTGAACTTCATAACTGATTCTTATCTGGGACAGAAGCTTGACACCCTTATCAGCAGAGCATCACTTTCCGGCTTTGATATGAAGGAAGACTTCAGGTTCTTCGTTCCTGCTGAGATGAAGGACAGAACTGAAGGCTACAAGAAATCTGATGAGAGCTATAAGAATAAGGCGAGAGCTTTTGATGTTTTGATAGGTGCTTACGTAATAAATCCAATCAAGAACGACTATCAGCCATGGGATATCAGCAATGAATATCTGGGAATTCCTCTTCCTAAGATGAGCGATGTCTTTGGTAAGGAAAAGCTCTCAAACAGCGATGAGAATACCGTTGCCGATTATGCAGGAAAGATAGCTGCAGTATGTTTCTTAAGCGCTCCTGTAATCAGAAAGAAACTTCAAAAGACAGGTATGGAAGAACTCTTTTACAATATAGAAATGCCACTTTCCTATATCCTGTTTGAGATGGAGAAAGAGGGAATCATCGCAAGAAGAGACGCCCTTAAAGAATACGGAGATAAGCTTCAGATTCGTATCACGGAGCTTGAGAAGCTGATATATGAAGCTGCAGACTGTGAGTTTAATATCAATTCACCCAAGCAGCTCGGCGAGATATTATTTGAGAAATTGGGACTTCCTGCAGAAAAGAAGACCAAGTCAGGTTATTCAACAGCAGCAGATGTCCTTGAGAAGCTTGCACCTGAGCACAAGATCGTAGCAGACATCCTTGAGTACAGAGGACTAGCCAAACTCAAATCCACTTATGCTGACGGCCTTGCTAATTTCATAGAAAAAGATGACAGGATCCATACAAGCTTTAACCAGACAATAACAGCAACAGGGCGTATAAGTTCAACAGAGCCGAACCTCCAGAATATCCCCATGAGGACTGAACTTGGAAGGCTCATTCGTAAGGTCTTTGTACCAAAAGAGGGCTATGTATTTGCAGATGCCGATTATTCGCAAATCGAGCTCAGGATCCTTGCGCACATGTCAGAGGATCAAGGACTCATCAGTGCTTATCACGAGGGTGATGATATTCACAGAATAACTGCTTCCAAGGTATTTCATGTTCCCTTTGAAGAAGTAACACCTCTCCAGAGGAGAAATGCCAAGGCTGTTAACTTCGGTATTGTTTATGGAATCAGTTCTTTCGGATTATCTCAGGACCTTTCTATTTCAGTCGGAGAAGCCAAGGAGTATATGGAGAAGTACTTTGAGACTTATCCGGGAGTGAGGAATTATCAGAACAAAGTCATTCAGGACGCCAAGAACAAGGGCTACTCTGAGACTATGTTTGGAAGAAGAAGACCAATCCCTGAGCTTAAGTCCGGTAATTACATGATGAGGCAATTTGGCGAAAGGGTTGCGATGAATGCTCCGATCCAGGGAACTGCTGCCGATATCATGAAGATTGCCATGATAAATGTCTTTTTCAGACTTAAAAGAGAAGAATTGAAATCCAGACTTATATTGCAGATTCATGATGAACTTCTGATTGAGACCGCACCTGATGAAATTGAAAAGGTTTCAGATATACTTACAACAGAAATGGAAAAGGCAGTAGAACTTTCTGTACCGATGGAAGTCGACTGCCATACGGGAAGTGACTGGTATGAAGCAAAATAAGCTGACCTATGGAAAGACCAATATCATCGGAATAACAGGAGGTGTTGGCGCCGGAAAGAGCGCCATCCTGGAGTTTCTTGCGCAGAACTATAATGCAAGGGTGATATACTCGGACATTGTTGCCAATGACATTAAGAAAAAGGGGTATCCTGCCTACGATGAGCTGGTCATGCTCCTGGGAGAAGGTATATTGGGAGATGATGGCGAGATAGATAAAAAGAAGATGGCAGAAGCCATTTTCGGTGATGAAAATCTCCTTTCCAAGGTTAATTATATTTTGCATCCTGCAGTAAATACATTTATTATTAATATAATAGACAGAGAGAGAGAACAGAATCAGCTGGATTTTGTTTTTGTGGAAGCAGCTCTTTTGATAGAAAACGGATATAAGAGATTTGTGGATGAACTGTGGTATGTCTACGCAGATGAGTCTACAAGGCGAAGTCGCCTTAAGTCATCAAGAGGCTACAGCGATGAGAAGATAGACAGTATCTTTGCTTCGCAACTTGATGAAAAGACATTTAGAGAGAATGCGGACTTCGTAATAGATAACAGCGCTGATTTGGATTATGCCAAGGCGCAAATAGACAAAAAACTTGGGGAGTGGAAAGCAAAATGGCAAGCTTAGAACAGGCAGATCAGAAGGTTGTTTACGGACTCGACATCGGAACCAGAAGTGTTGTCGGAACTGTCGGCTATATGAATGACAACCAGTTTAATGTTATTGCTCAGGCTGTTGAGAAGCATGAGACAAGAGCTATGCTGGATGGACAGATCCATGACATCGGCAAGGTTGGCGCTACCATCAGAAAGGTAACGGATAAGCTTGAACAGCAGACAGATATCCATCTTACAGATGTCTGCATAGCTGCTGCCGGTCGTGTACTTCAGACTGTAAGGACAACCTACGAGTATGAGTATCCGGATAACCACACCATAACCGATGAAGATATCTATAACCTGGATTCGGCTGCAGTTGAGCAGGCGTATTCGGAGTTTCTTAAAAAGAATACATCTGACCTTAAATTTTATCTGGTCGGATATTCTGTTATGCATTATTACCTTGACGGATATCAGATTGCAAACCTTGAGGGCCACAATGCAGGTAAGGTAAGCGTTGAGCTTATTGCTACATTCCTTCCTGATGACTGTGTAGATGGTCTTTACAAGGCATGTGAGAGAGCAAACCTTAACGTTGCAAATCTTACTCTCGAGCCTATTGCAGCTATGATGGTTGCAATTCCTGACAGATTCAGGATGCTGAACCTTGCTCTTGTAGACGTTGGAGCAGGTACTTCCGATATTTGTGTTACAGATGACGGATCCATTACTGCTTACGGAATGCTTCCGATAGCAGGTGATGATATCACAGAGATCATTGCTCAGCACTGCCTGGTTGATTTTAATTCGGCCGATGAGATCAAGATAAAGGCCAGCCACCAGGATCAGGTAGAATATGTCGATATCATGGGTCTTAACAAGACCATAAGTGCCAAGGAAATTTCACGTATTATAAAGCCTAAGGTTGAGGAAATGGCACAGAAGGCTACTGATGAAATAAAGCGCCTTAACGGTGACAGAGCTGTAAGCGCTGTATTTGTCGTTGGTGGTGGCGGATGCGTTCCGGGATATACCAAGGCAATAGCCAAGGATATGGATATTCCTGAGGAGCGTGTAGCCCTTAGAGGCGAGGAAGTAATGAAGAACATTACTTTCCTTAATAACGACGGAATAGACAGGGATTCACTTCTTGTCACACCTCTTGGCATCTGTATCAGTTACTATGAGGAAGCCAACAACTTTATCTTTGTTTCCTTTAACGGAACCCAGACCAAGATTTATGACAACGGTAAGCTTCAGATTGTGGATGCTGCCATGCAGGCTGCATTCCCTAATGAGGACCTCTTCCCCAAGAGAGGCGCCGAGCTTAAATATACCGTTAACGGCAAGGAGAGAACATCAAGGGGCGAACCCGGTGAAGCTGCTGTTATACAGCTTAACGGTAAGCCTGCAGATATCCACTCCAAGATCCATGCCAACGATATTATAAGCGTTACTCCTTCAACAGCCGGAGCTCCCGGTAAGGCTACAATTGAGAGCATTCCGGAATTTAAGACCAAGTTCAATGTAAATGTAAACGGAAAGAGCGTAGAAGCATCCAGATATGCAACAGTTAACGGAGAGGCTCAGACCGGTTACTATGATATTTCTGCAGGTGACGATGTCAAGATCCTTGATTACAATACTGCAGCTCAGATAGCAGAACTGATGGACATTACCATAACAGAAGATACTGTGATCATCGTCAACAATGAAAGAGGCGATATAAACACTCCTGTTTACGAGAACTTCAAGGTAGAGTTCAAGGATCAGGAAGATATGATCATGGACTACTATAAGGACTTCCCGAGTGCAGATGAGATGGCTATTTCTCAGGCAAACGAGGAATCCTATGAGAACATGGACTATGAAGCAAGGCTAAAAACTGACAAAGATGGTCAGCTCTCTTTTGATGACCTTCCGGATGATGACGGAACCTATGAAAAGAGTGAGGCAGATGAGGCAGAGCCTGAAGTTGTTAGAAATATCCTGGCTCATGATCTTCACATTATCGTAAATAATGAAGCTGTAACGCTTCATGGCAAGGCAGATTATATCTTTGTTGATATATTTGATGCCATCGACTTTGATCTTTCAAAGCCAAACGGAAGGAGTATCGTAACCACACTAAACGGCTCCACACCGGATTATATGCAGCCTATCAAAGAAGGCGATAAGATAGAGGTTTATTGGAAATAATGCGATTTACAAGTATTGCCAGCGGAAGCAGCGGAAACTGTACCTATGTAGGTTCAGACAACACACACATCCTTGTGGACGCCGGAGTAAGTAAGAAAAGAATTGAAGAAGGATTGTGCCAGCTGGATCTGGGATTTGATGATATCAGCGCGATTTTCGTGACCCATGAACACACAGATCACATAGCAGCTATCCGCACTATCTTAAAGAAACATCACATTCCTGTTTATGCCACAGAAGGCACCATTACAGGCATCAGAAACTCTGACAAAAAGGGTGAAATTGACTTTTCATCCTTTGTTCCTGTCAGGGCAGATGAAGCTGTTGTAGTAGGTGACATGATTATAAATCCAATGAAGATTTCCCACGATGCTCTTGAGCCCTGCGGCTACAGAGTTTATTGTGGCGATAAAAAGGTTGGCATCGCAACAGACCTTGGCTGTTATGACCAGTATACAGTCAGTGCTCTGTCAGGCTGCGATGCTCTTTTGTTGGAAGCAAATCACGATGTGAGAATGCTTCAGACAGGGCCTTACCCTTATGTTTTGAAGTCCAGGATCCTTGGCGATAAGGGGCATCTCTCCAATGAAAAGAGCGGAGAGCTTCTGTGCAGTCTTTTAAACGAAAAGATGAAAGGTATATTCCTGGGACACCTTTCCAAGGAAAACAATCTGCCCGAACTTGCCTATGAAACGGTAAGAGTCGAGATTGAAATGGGTGACAATCCTTATCACGGCAACGATTTTCCTATAATGGTTGCTGAGAGAAGCTGTATTTCACCAATAATTGAATTCTGAGTATATAGAAGTGGAGGAGAGCGTTATGAATAAAACTATCATTACAGTAGTCGGAAAAGACACTGTCGGCATCATTGCCAAGGTCTGCACCTATCTTGCAGAGTCAGGTATCAATATTCTTGATATTTCCCAGACAATAGTCAGCGGGTATTTCAACATGATGATGATTGTTGATATGTCAAAGACAGCTAAGGAATTTAATACTGTAGCTGATGACCTTGAGACTCTTGGTAAAGACATCGGAGTAGTAATAAAGTGTCAGCGCGAAGAGATTTTTGACTCTATGCACAGGGTCTGAGTGAGGTGCCACAATGATAAATATACACGAGGTCGTAGAGACCAATGAGATGATTGAGAAGGAAAACCTGGACGTCAGGACCATTACTCTGGGCATAAGCCTTTTGGACTGCATAGACAGTGACCTTAATAAGCTTTGTGACAACATTTACAACAAAATCTATGATACAGCAAAAGACCTTGTTAAGACCGGAGACCAGATTGCAAGAGAATTTGGTATTCCTATTGTAAACAAGAGAATTTCTGTAACACCTATATCATTGATCGGCGGAGCAGCTTGCAAAAGCCCTGATGACTTTGCAAAAATAGCCGCAACTCTCGATAAAGTTGCAAAGGCAGTTGGAGTTAACTTCATCGGTGGCTATTCAGCACTTGTAAGTAAGGGAATGACAGCTTCAGATAAGATGCTGATAGAGTCGATTCCACTTGCTCTTTCAACAACAGATGTTGTGTGCTCATCAATTAATGTCGGTTCAACCAAGACCGGCATCAATATGGATGCAGTAAGACTTATGGGAACCATAGTCAAGAAGACTGCAGAAGCAACCAAAGAAAAGGATTCGCTTGGATGCGCCAAGCTGGTTATTTTCTGTAATGCACCTGATGACAATCCATTTATGGCAGGTGCATTCCACGGTGTAACTGAGGCTGACAAGATAATAAATGTAGGTGTCAGCGGACCGGGAGTAGTTAAGACAGCACTTGAAAAGGTAAGAGGTGAGAACTTTGAAGTGCTGTGCGAGACCATCAAAAAGACTGCATTTAAGGTAACAAGAGTTGGCCAGCTCGTTGCTCAGGAAGCTTCAAAGAGACTCGGCGTTCCATTTGGAATAATCGACCTTTCTCTTGCGCCTACACCTGCAATTGGTGATAGTGTAGCTGACATACTTCATGAGATCGGAGTTGAACACGCCGGAGCACCCGGTACAACTGCAGCGCTGGCTCTTTTAAATGATCAGGTTAAAAAGGGCGGAGTTATGGCATCAAGCTATGTCGGAGGACTTTCCGGAGCATTCATCCCTGTCAGTGAGGACCAGGGAATGATTGATGCAGTAGAAGCCGGAGCTCTTACACTGGAGAAGCTCGAAGCTATGACCTGTGTTTGCTCAGTTGGACTTGATATGATCGCAATACCCGGAGATACCAAGGATACTACAATCGCCGGAATAATCGCTGATGAAATGGCTATCGGTATGATCAACCAGAAGACAACAGCTGTAAGACTAATTCCTGTTATAGGAAAAGGTGTTGGTGAGACTGTTGAGTTTGGCGGACTTTTGGGATATGCACCAATCATGCCTGTAAACAAGTTCTCCTGTGATGAATTTGTAAACAGAGGAGGAAGAATACCGGCACCTGTACACAGCTTTAAGAACTAAGAGTTTGTTTTTGAGGAGAGGGAAATGGAAAATGCAAAGACTAATAAGAGCTGGCTTACAGCTCTTATCATCGGACTAAGTATTGTGGCAAGCTGCTTATGTTTAGCGCTTGGACTGTCTCATTTCAGATCTGAGAGTGTTCATACAATTTCAGCAACGGGAAGTGCAAATGTAGATTTTGAGTCTGACCTTATTATTTGGAGAGGCTCTTTTTCTGCTGCAGATTACACTTCAAAGGCAGCTTATGACAAGATAAAGAAAGACAGTGCTGTAGTTAAGAATTATCTCATTGCAAATGGGATAACTGAAGATGAGATAATTTTCAATTCAGTTGACATCTGGAAAACTTACAAGGACATCTATGATGACAACGGTAATTACATCGGAAGAGAACAGGACGGATACAGCCTGTCTCAGTCAGTATCGGTTACATCAACAGATATCGACAAGGTAGAGAAGATCTCAAGAGATATCTCAAGCCTTCTTGAGACCGGCGTTGAATTCGAGTCACAGGCTCCCGAGTATTACTACACAGGTCTTGATGACCTTAAGCTTTCTCTTATTGAGCAGGCAACTGCCAACGCAAGAGAGAGAATCGATATCATGGCCAAGAATTCCGGTGCAAAAGTTGGAAAACTCAGAAACTCAAGCCTTGGAGTATTCCAGATCACTGCAACTAATTCAGGTACAAGCAGTTACTCCTATGACGGAGCATTCGATACGACATCAAGAAATAAGACTGCATCTATTACAGTAAAGCTTGAATATGACCTTAAATAAGGTCTTTTTATAAAGAGAGGGAAGTTATGAAAAGGAAATTTATGAAAAGGATTTTTTCTGTGGCAATGTCCGCATTTTTGGCAGCGGGGATAATTGGCTGCGGAAATGCTGAAACTGTTACTCCTGAAGCTACAGAGGAAGCTCCGGAAGTGCAGGAACAGGCGACTCAAGAACTTACTACTGAGGAGTCTTGTACAGAAGAAACTGCCGAGACTGAAAAAGAAGTGGAGCCCATTGAGCTTACCGGCGAAAACATGCTGGAAAATGGAGATTTTTCAAATGGTACAGAACTGTGGGGTACATTTTGTCAGGATGGACTAGCTGAGATTTCGGTCACAGGAGACGGCGAACTTGATGTAGATATTAAAAATCTTGGAACAGTTGCGCACGGAGTTCAGCTATATCATGATGGCTTTTCTCTCGATGAGGGCTGTGTATATAAGATTACTTTTGATTGTTATTCAGATATAGAAGATAAGTGGCTTGAGATGAGATTCCAGTTAAATAGCGGAGATTATCACGCCTACTTTGAAGATCATTTAAAGATTGGAAAAGAAAAACAGAACCATGAATATACATTTACAATGAATGAGACAGGAGATCCAGCTCCCAGATTCTGCTTTAACATGGGCGTCGTAGAGGATATGGATAAAAATACTCCTGAACACCACGTATATTTTGATAACTTTGAGCTTACTTTGATAGATGCTACCAACAGAGTTGCAAGCAGTGGAGGTGTTGATGTGCCTGATATAGCTGTAAACCAGATTGGATATCTTCCCGGTGCATATAAGAGTGCTACATTAAAAGGATCAGCTCTTAATAAGACAGCTGTTCTTATCAACGAAGATACAGGTGAGTCTGTTTTTGAAAAAGAGATTAAGAATAGCATCGATGATCCTGATACAGGAGAGAAAGAAGCTATCTTTAATTTCTCTGATATAACGGACGAAGGTACATATCATGTAGAAGCAGGTGATGCAGTATCTCACAGCTTTAAGATTTCCAAGAATGTTTATGATGAAGCATTCAAGGCAGCAATCAAGATGCTTTACTATCAGAGGTGCGGAACTGAGCTTACAAAGGATCTCGCAGGAGATTTTTCACATCCTGTATGTCACTCTGATATGGCGGTTTTATATGAAGATACTTCTAAGAAACTTGATGTATCAGGCGGATGGCACGACGCAGGAGATTACGGAAGGTATTCTGTGGCAGGAGCTAAGACTGTAGCTGACCTTCTTCTTGCTTACGAGAACTACCCGGACGTATTTGATGATGCTGTAGGTATTCCCGAGAGTGGAAACGGAACACCTGATATTCTCGATGAAGCAAAATATGAGCTGGACTGGCTCTTTAAGATGCAGAGAGAAGATGGCGGAGTATATCATAAAGTAACCTGCAGGAACTTCCCCGGAGAGATAATGCCCGAGGAAGAGACTGATGAGCTGGTGATAATGCCTGTAACAACTACTTCAACTGCTGACTTTGCAGGTGTAATGGCTATAGCTTCACGAGTTTATGCAGGAACCTCTAAAGAATATGCTGACAAGTGCCTTGATGCTGCCAAGAAGGCTGCTGAATATATCGAAAAGACACCTCGTGACCCGATAGGATATAAGAATCCTGCGGACATCTCAACAGGTGAGTATGAAGATGTCAATGACGTAGATGAGAGATTCTGGGCATATGCTGAACTCTTTAAGACAACAGGTGATAAGGCCTATGAGGAGCTTTTAAAGAATGAACTCCCGGATAACGGTTACTCACTTGGCTGGCAGGGCGTAGCCGGATACGGCGGATATGCATATCTTACTGCTAAGGATGCTGATGCAGCTACACTTGAACTGGTTAAGAATGAAGCAAATAAGATGGCAAAAGAAGTAGTATCTAATTCAGCCAAGTATTCTTACGGCTCTTCTATAGTTGGAGCTTATCCTTGGGGAAGTAACCTTACCATCGCAAATAACGGCCAGTATATGTTCATGATGAAAGGCCTGATTGATACATACAACAAGAATGTTGCTGACATGCAGCTTAATTACCTGTTTGGTAACAATGCAACAGGATATTGCTTCCTTACAGGATTTGGAACGGTTTACTCTGATCATCCGCACCATAGACCTTCACAGGCAACAGGTATTACTGTACCCGGAATGCTGGTAGGTGGTCCAAACAGCGGACTAAATGACCCTTATGTTCAGAACGTACTTAGAGGACTTGCAAGCGCTAAGTGCTATGCTGATAATGCTCAGAGTTATTCTACAAATGAGATCACAATTTATTGGAATTCTCCGCTGATTTACTTACTTGCTGCAGAGATTTCAGAGTCCAATTAAATAATTGTTTTAAAAATACTTATTAAGTTGGAGTTTGTGCTATGGAAGAGAATGAAAAAGCCGGTAGTTTTATGTTGAAAATCTGCGCATTTATCGTTGATAAGCGCAATCTGTTTTTCCTTATATATGCAATACTTGGTATTTTTGCATTTGTAGCCAGTAACTGGGTAGGAGTAGAAAATGATCTTGCTTACTACCTTCCCGGTACCACTGAAACTAGACAGGGTCTTGATCTGATGGAAGAGCAGTTTACCACCTATGGTACTGTAAAAGTAATGGTGGCAAACATCTCATATGAACAGGCACTGAAGATTCAGAAGGATGTGGAAAATATTGAGGGTGTATTTTCCGCAGAAGTAGATGATTCAAAAGACCATTACAATAATGGATCAGCTCTTTTTAATATCACCTTCGATTATGATGAAGATGATGAACAGTGTCTTACATCACTTGATGCTGTAAAAGAGTACTTTGAACCATATGACACTTATCTCTCAACAGAGCTTGGTGACGTACATTCAGCTCTTATTGAAAAGGAGATGGGTGTAATCACGGTACTGGTAGTGTTTGTAGTACTGGCAGTACTTCTTTTTACCTGCGAAGCTTATGCAGAGATACCTGTTCTTCTTATTACTTTTGGCAGCGCGGCTCTGGTACAGATGGGAACGAACTTCTTCCTTGGAACAATCTCTTTTGTATCAGATTCAGTAACAATAGTTCTTCAGCTGGCACTTTCTGTTGACTATGCAATTATTTACCTGAACCGATACAAGGAGGAACTCTCAAAGGGCCTTCCTTACAGAGAAGCAACAGTCATCGCCCTTACAAAATCGATTCCTGAGATCACAGGAAGCTCACTGACTACCATCGGTGGTCTTTTTGCTATGCTGTTTATGCAGTTTGGTATCGGCGTAGACCTTGGTATCGTTCTGATAAAGGCTATTATCTTAAGTCTTATGTCAGTATTCCTTCTGATGCCCGGACTTATCATGGTATTTGCCAAGCTCATGGAAAAGACAAAGCACAGAAATTTCGTGCCGCCTATTCCTTTTGTTGGTAAGTTTGCCTATGCATCAAGATACATCATTGCGCCTTTATTTGTAGTGATCATCATAATCGCCAGTTTTGTATCATCCAAAACACCTTACGTTTACGGTTATACCAAGATCCATCCGCCTCTTACCAATGAGGTGCAGGAAGCTCAGAACCTTCAGGATGAGAACTTCCCGACCAACCCTATGGTTGCGCTTGTTTTCCCGTCAGTTGATTACGAGACAGAGAAAAAGCTTATTGATGATCTTTTGACCTATGATGAAGTATCAAGCATTACAGGTCTTGCAAATACTGAAGCTATCGGCGGATATACACTTACAGACAAGCTCTCTCCAAGACAGTTCTCAGAGCTCCTTGACGTGGACTATGAAATAGCAGAGCTTGTTTATGCTGCTTATGCGGTCAACGATAAAGATTATGCAAAGGCAGTAAACGGCCTTGCAAACTATAAGGTTCCTCTTATTGATATGTTCATGTTTGTATATCAGGAAGTAAAAGAGGGATATGTAACACTTGATGATGAACTGATGCAGAAGCTTGAAGATGCAAACACAATGATGGAGTTTGCCAAGAAACAGCTTCAGGGACCGGATTATTCAAGAATACTGGTTTATATGAATCTTCCCGAGGAGTCTGAAGAGTCTTTTGCATTTATTGAGAAGCTTCACAAGATAACAGAGAAATATTACGACGAAGACAAGATTTATGTAGTCGGAAACACTGTCAGCCAGTATGATCTTCAGAAGTGCAATGACAGAGATTCCAAGGTTACTTCAATAATCTCAATCCTTGCGGTTTTGATTGTTCTTCTGTTTACCTTTAAGTCAGCCGGTATGCCTGTACTTCTTATTGCGGTAATTCAGGGATGTATCTGGATAAACTTCTCATTCCCTGCAATCCAGCATGAGAATCTGTTCTTCCTTGGCTACCTCATCGTAAGCTCTATTCAGATGGGTGCCAATATCGACTATGCTATCGTAATAGCCGGCAGATACACTGAACTTCGTGAGAAGATGGGTAAAAGAGATGCCATCATTGATACCATGAACCTCTCGTTCCCAACAATCATTACTTCCGGAACCATGATGGCTGTTGCCGGAATACTTATCGGTAAGATGACTTCCGATGCGGTTATTTACGGAATCGGAAAATGCCTTGGACGAGGAACAATTATTTCCATTATAGTCACCATGTTTGTCCTTCCTCAGATACTTCTTGTGGGAGATAAGGTGATCGAACTTACAGCTTTCGTTATGAACATGCCCCTTCAGACCAGACAGGTTGCAGGAGCTATGCGTATTGACGGCGTTGTAAGAGGCCACATTGACGGAACTATTAACGGTGTAGTTCATGCTGTGGTTAAGGGTAATGTCAGTGCTTATATCGAAAATAGTGACGTTACCATGCTAGAAGAAAATGATGGAAATGAGGATACCACCCCGGATGGTAATGAAGGGGAGGGCATTTGATATGAGAAAAAAGATCTTAGCTTCTTTAATGGCTATTACGCTCTTTACAACATCTGGTCTTATCAGCTTTGCTGAAAATGAGCCGGAAAAAGATGCATCGCAGGAAAATGTTATAACTACCGGAACTCAGGAGAGAGCTGCCGAAAATGAAGTCGATGTTGATGCGGATATTGAAGATGACATTGCTGCAGCTGTTCCTGTAGAAATTGAGACCATTAAGATATCTAACGTTGATGAATTCTTAGAGTTTGTAGATAACTGTAAATTAAACACCTGGTCAGATAACAAAGAAATTCTCCTTACATCGGATATTTCTCTTGTTGGTAAGGAGTTCTACGGAATCCCTGACTTTGGTGGAGTCTTTGACGGACAGGGACACACAATCTCTGAGATAAACATTTCAAAAGGTCAGTCCTACGTTGGACTATTTATTCATGTTGAGAAAAGTGCTGTAATTCAGAATCTTAACGTTTCAGGTTCTGTAATCCCTACAGGAAGTCCTGTTATCATCGGTGGTATTGCAGGTGAAAACTATGGTCTTATCAAGGACTGCTCATTTAAGGGAGTTGTAAAAGGTAACGATTATGTCGGCGGAATCGTCGGTATGAATCAGCTTTCAGGAAATGTGTCATTTTGTACTTCTGAAGGCTTTATCAGTGGTGTCCATTTTACAGGCGGAATCTGCGGTGAAAACATGGGTAATATCGCAAACTGCAGAAATGAAGCCATGGTAAATACAACAAATACAGATACTGAGATAACAGTTGATTCCATGGAAAGCCTTAATAAGGTTCTTTCCCTCATAAAGAACGGAATCGATAAGGAAGACGACGAGGCAAGTTCAGATGTTACGGTATCTGATACAGGCGGAATTGTAGGCCTCTCAATAGGTATCGTTTCAAGATGTATCAACAACGGAGAAATCGGATACGAGCACGTTGGATATAACGTTGGTGGCATTGCGGGAAGACAGTCCGGATATCTATATAGCTGTTCAAATAACGGTAAGATAAAGGGAAGAAAAGATGTAGGTGGTATTGTAGGTCAGGCAGAGCCCTACATTCAGGTAGATCTTGCTTCTGATATCGCATATCAGCTCTCTGAAGCTATAGCTCAGCTTCATGACACAGTATCTGCAACCCTTGCCGATACCAAGAATCAGTCTGATGTTGTGTCTGCACGACTTGCTATCATTCAGAAGTTTACAGGTCAGGCAGTTCAGGATACTAAGTATATTGCAAACGGCACAATTGACTATGCCAATGATATTTCCGGCGCTACTAATGAGGCATTTTCAAGGGTTGAGTATGTAATGGATGAATCTTCTAAAAGCGGAGGTCCCATTGACAATCTTTCAAGTGCAGCAGGAAATGCAAAAAATGCCAACAGTAATCTAAGAAAGGCTGTCGGAGATCTTAATATCGAAGATTATATTACCAGTGAGGATGAAAGACAGCAGTATGATAAAGCAAAGTCCGCAATTGCTGCAGGAACTGAGGTTTATGAGAGGGATTACAATAATTCCTATAAAGTTCATTACAATTTGTATATAAAGAACCATAAAGCTAACTCTGATTATAATAAAGATGATGCTGGACTAAAAAGTTCAGATATTAGTTATTACAATTCAAATGATATTTATGTAGATGATTCAACCTGGCCATCAACATTTGGAAATAAATATGATGAAGTAAAAAATTATATACAAAACAATAATGGTCCCGCTACTCCCGGATCGTGGAAGCATCAGGATAACATATCGTTTCCGGCAGCCAACTCTACAAATGATACATCGCTTGTTTCAGATGCTACAAGATATGCTCAAGATGAGGCCAATGATTATGCAAAGCACTTTTACAGGAATCCTGTATCCGGCTCAACTAATTACAGTGATGATATTCAGACTCAGTCACAGATACTTGCTCAGATATATGCCAATCATGCCAGTGAGATGAGGGATGCATCCCGTGCAGATGCGCAGGCTGCTATAAATGATCTGGATGCTGCTTCAGCCAATCTTCAGTCCGCAGGTCAGCAGACCAAGTCAATTCTCAGTAACATTGCCGGAAGAGATGACATCAGGTTCCCCAGACTTGATGAGGAATACAGAGCTCACACCAACAGCCTTGCAGATAACATGGCTGCAATGAACGATAACTTTGGACTTTTAAACTCTGAGATGAATAATGCGACCGGAGTTTTGGTCGGAGACCTTCAGGCTGTAAACGATCAGTTCAACAATATTCTTAATCTTTATACTGATGCTCTTGACGGAGTACTTGATAAAGACTACACAACCATGTACTCAGATGAGTCCTACAAGGAAGCATCATATACTACGGATGCGACAGTTGATTCCTGCTTTAATTTCGGAAAATGTGAAGGTGATATCGATATCTCCGGTATTGCGGGAACCATGGCAATTGAGTACGAGTTTGATAAAGAGGGTGATATCACAGGTATAAAGGATGCTAACCTCAATTCATCCTATATTACCAAGTGTGTTCTTAGAAATAACAGAAACTACGGAAATATAGAGAGCCAGAAGGATTATGCAGGCGGTATCTGTGGTCTTCAGGAAATGGGTACAATCCTTAACTGCGGAAGCTACGCAAAGATTGAATCAACAGACGGCAATTATGTCGGCGGAGTTGCAGGTTCTTCTGTATCTTACATTGTTGAGTCCTATGCAAAGGGCGAACTTGACGGAAATACCTATGTCGGTGGAATAACCGGTGACGGAATGCACATCAAGGACTGCCTTACTCTGGTCAGTGTAAACAGAGCAGAGAACTGGTATGGTGCGATTTCCGGACACATTGCGGAAAAGGGTGAAGTCAGAAACAACTACTTTGTCAGTGATGACCTCGCGGGAATAGACAGAGTAAGCTATGCCCTTAAGGCTGAGCCTATCAGTTATGCTGCCGTTGAGAAAAATGAAGTTTTTGAAGAAATCATGCAGGAAACTGAAGAGAGCAAAGAAAAGCTTGAAGTAGTTCCTCTTAGTACCGGCACTGATGAAGAAGTTGCAGAGGAAGTTAAGTACAGAGATCTTCCTCATGAATTCTCTAATATTACAGTAAACTTTGTTCTTGAAGACGAGGACCTTGAAGATGGAAGTGAGCAGGTAGACAGGCTCAGCAAGAAGTATGGTGAGAGCTTAAAGCCTGAAGAATATCCATCTGTACCTGAGAAAGAAGGATATTATGTAGACTGGGATATACCGGAAGTAGACAGACTTGTCTGTGATGTAACTGCAACAGCAACTTACAAACTTTACAGGACAACTCTTGCCATCGAAGATTCAGCCGAAAAGAATCAGTCAATACTGCTAGTTGACGGCAATTTCAAGGAAGACGATAAGATAGAGGCTACCAGAACAGTTCTTCTTAATGAAGAAAATAAAAACAGCAGCCTTGATGAAATGGAAATTATTGAGCTGACTATTCCGGATGACGGTCAGGACGTTCATCAGATACGCTTTAAGCCTGACAATGACTACAATCAGGTCCTTGAGGTCTTTGGCAAATTTGCAAGTTCTACTGATTACGCTCTGTACGAAGTAACAGAGAATACAAAGGTCAAACTTACTCCTACAGGAAAAATGGGAGCATACTCGACATACGAGCTTGAAGGCAATACCCATACACTTTCTTATGGTGTAAGCAATGCGCAAAATATCGGATTTATCATTATTGCTATATTTCTTTTAGCATTTGTACTGATTATTGTTATAATAATCATTGTAGTTAATATTATTAAGAGACATGGCGGAAAAGTACCTAAGATATTTGGAAGATTTGTCATGAAAGTATCTGATAAGATTGAGAACAAAGAAACCATTTTCTTTGATGATACCGATGAACTTCAAGCTATGGTACGAGATAAGATAACAGAAACTGCGGCTGAAATAAAAGAACAGACAGAACTTGAGCAATTGACCGACGAAATTTCAGAGTACAAAGAAGAACTTGCCAAGGAAAAAGGAGAAGAACTTCCGGAAAAGAAGGAATTCGACAGTAAAAAGTACAGAAAGCTTCGTCGCAGAGCCAAGAAGAATAATAAGAACAGTAAAAATAATAAAAAGTAATCATTTTTAATCAGGGAGATGTTTCCATGAAAGAAATGCTTAATGAGCTGCTTATGGCAGACAAGACCTTGATCCATGTGCCTTTTGGGGACGGACTTTTTGACATCTACAAATCGACTGTGGTGTCCTGGATAGTGCTTGCGATTTTGATCGTACTGATAGTTGCACTAACAAGTAACCTTAAGGTTCACAATATATCAAGAAGACAGGCAGCTGTAGAATCTGCCGTGTTATGGATCAGAGGTGTAGTTGGAGAGCTACTTGGAGAGGAAGCCATTGGATATGCGCCATATATAGTAACGGTACTGATCTTCATTGCTTTCTCAAATATGATAGGACTGATTGGTCTTGTTCCGCCAACCATGGACCTTAATGTCACAATGGCTCTTTCTCTTATGAGCATCGTGCTTGTTGAGCTGGCCGGAATCATTAAAAAAGGTCCTAAAAAGTGGCTGAAGAGCTTCACAGAGCCCATGGCAGTAATAACCTTTATGAATGTTTTAGAGCTATTTATAAGACCTTTGTCACTGTGCATGCGACTCTTTGGTAATATCCTTGGAGCCACGGTCATTATGGAGCTGATCAAACATGTAGTACCAATAATACTGCCTGCAGCACTTAGTATTTACTTTGATATATTCGACGGTTGTATTCAGGCATATGTATTTTGTTTTTTGACATCGTTATACATCAAGGAAGCAGTTGAATAAAAGGAGGACATAAGAAATGAGTTTAACAGCAATCGGCGCAGCAATCGCTGCATTCACAGGTATCGGAGCAGGTATCGGCATCAGCCTTGCAACAGCAAAGGCTACTGATGCAGTTGCAAGACAGCCCGAAGCGGACGGCAAGATCATGAGACTTCTGATCCTTGGTTGTGCTCTTGCAGAGGCAACAGCTATCTATGGTTTCGTTGTAGCTATCATGATCATTCTTTTCTCATAAACACCGAAAGAAAAGGGGAAGCAAAGTGTTAAGTATAAGCCTGATTAACATATTATTCACAGTAATAAATATTCTTATACTCTTATTCTTTGTAAAGAAATTCCTGTTCGGAAAGATCGATGAGATCATCAAAAAGAGACAGGAAGAGGTGGACGAGGCTACCGTGGCTGCTGATAAGGCAACTGCTGAGGCTCGTGCCATCAAAAAAGAATATGAGAAGAAGATTGAGCTTGCCGACGAGGAAAAAGAGCAGATTCTCTCAGATATCAAAAAGCTCGGCTATGAAGAGTACGAGAGAATCGTTATGGATGCCAGAAAGACCGGCGACAAGATCGTAAAAGAGGCAAGACAAAACGCCAGAGCAGAAGCTGAGAAGGAAAGAGAACTTCATGCCGATGAGCTTAAGGATATGGTTATCGATGCAGCTGCCAAGATTGCAGCTACCAAGCACAGCTCAGAGGATGACAGTTTGCTCTACGATAAATTCATAAATGAGGCAAGGGCTAATAATGGATAAAAAGATTAAAGCTACACTGCGCTATGCCTCAACTCCGCCGACGGAGTCACAGCTTAATAGCATTAGGCAGCTCATAGCAGACAAGCTGGGCAATCCCGATGTTAAGCTTAAGGTCATAAATGATCCTGAAGTAGGCGGAGGCTTTATCGTTTCCTGTGGCGGCTTAGAGTACGACTGGAGCGACAAGGGCAGAGCCAGACAGCTACGGACCGAACTTGGAAGCATTCATTCAAAAGACATCATTCCTATGCTCAAGCAGAAGGTTGAAGACTTTGACCTTTCCATCAAGGGCAGGGAAGTAGGCGTTGTTACCTGGATAGGTGACGGTATAGCCAATGTCGAAGGAATTGAGCACGCTTTCTACGGAGAGATAATTGAATTTGAAGACGGAACCAAGGGTATGGCCCAGGATATCAGAGATGATCATATCGGGTGTATCCTATTTGGCGACGAAAGAAGCATAAGACAGGGAAGCAGAGCTGTTCGTACTTATAAAGAAGCAGGAGTTCCTGTTGGAGAAGCTTTCATCGGAAGAGTAATTGATTCTCTTGGTGCGCCTATTGATGGTAAGGGAGACATTAAAGAGAGCGGATATCGCGCCGTTGAAGAGAGGTCTCCGGGAATTGTCGAAAGACAGTCCGTCAACGAGCCTATGGCCACAGGTATTCTTTCTATAGATACCATGTTCCCTATAGGAAGAGGACAGCGTGAGCTTATTATCGGCGACAGACAGACCGGCAAGACTTCAATTGCTCTTGATACAATCATCAACCAGAAGGGCAAGGGAGTTATCTGTATCTATGTTGCTATAGGTCAGAAGGCTTCAACTGTTGCTCAGCTCATAACTACTCTTAAAAAGACCGGAGCGATGAAGTATACGATTGTTGTAAGTTCTACAGCATCTGATCCTGCTCCGCTTCAGTATATTGCGCCTTATTCAGGAACTGCACTTGCTGAGTACTTCATGTACAAAGGAAAAGACGTGCTTATCGTTTATGACGATCTTTCCAAGCACGCTGTAGCATACAGAGCATTATCACTACTTCTTGAGAGGCCACCGGGACGTGAGGCTTATCCGGGAGATGTCTTTTACCTGCATTCAAGACTTCTTGAGAGATCAAGTAAACTCTCAGATGATCTTGGAGGAGGCTCAATTACAGCGCTTCCTATTATTGAGACACAGGCAGGAGATGTTTCTGCGTATATTCCAACAAACGTTATCTCTATTACTGATGGTCAGATATTCCTTGAAAGTGACCTGTTCTTTGCCGGTATGAGACCTGCGGTTAATGTAGGACTTTCAGTATCCCGTGTAGGTAGTGCAGCTCAGACCAAGGCAATGAAAAAAGCTACCGGAAGCATAAGAGTAGATCTTGCGCAGTATAGGGAAATGGCTGTGTTTACACAGTTTTCATCAGACCTTGATGAAGTGACCAAAAAACAGCTTAATCACGGACAGGTCCTGATGGAACTTCTGAAGCAGCCCCTGGAGCATCCGCTTGCAATGCATGAGATGGTACTGATACTTCTGGCAGCCGGCTCTAAGAGAATTGACCATGTTCCTGTAAGGAAAGTCAACGAATACAAGGAAAAGCTTATTACCTTCTTCAACAACGAACACAAAGATGTATGCAATGAGATCAAGAAGACAAAAGACCTCTCGGATGAACTTAAGAAGAGGATATATGACCTCATTGATGAATTTAACGAAGATATAAAGGTACAGTAATTTGGCTAATATAAAAGAGATCCGCGAAAGGATCGCAAGCGTAAGTGACACAAAGAAAATTACAAATGCGATGTATATGATCTCCTCGACCAAGCTTCGAAAGGCAAAGAAGATGCTATCGGACACGGAGCCTTTCTTCTATGCAACGAAGGATATGATCGAAAGAGTTGTTAACAACCTTCCTGAGGGAACTAAGAACATTTTTCTTGAGCTCAGAGATGATATACCTGAGAACAAAAAGAAACGTGGTTATCTCGTTTTTACCGATGATAAGGGCCTGGCAGGTGCTTTTAACCATAATGTTATAAAACTTACGGAAGATGCACTTGCAAAAAATAAGGGTGAAAACAAGCTTTTCGTGATAGGAGAAGTCGGTAGATATCATTTTAATGCTGAGAATATTGATATTGAGGAGTTTTTCCCTTTCACATCTCAGAACCCGACGCTTCACAGAGCACGAAAAATATCTGCTGAGATAATGGATTATTACTACAACAGGAAGATTGATGAGTTCTATATCATATTCACGACCATAAGAGGAAATACCTGCGATGCAAGGATTGAAAGAATTTTGCCACTTGATTTCCTTTCGGCGCTGAAGAGGAAAAAAGTACCGATTCGTGGAAACATGTATGAAGAATTTCTAATGGAACCATCGCCATCAGCTGTTTTGGACAATATTGTTCCCAATTATGTGACAGGATACATATACGGAGCGCTGGTCGAGTCCTTCTGCAGCGTTCAGCAGTCCAGAATGATGGCCATGGACAATGCCAACAAGAACGCAGAGATGATGATCGTTGATCTGAAAAAGAGCTATAACCGCCAGAGACAGGCTATGATCACACAGGAGATCACTGAGGTTGTCAGCGGAGCTAAAGCGCTTAAGCACAGCAAGGAAATAAAGAAGCATGGAAAACGGTAAGATTGTTCAGGTCATGGGACCTGTAGTAGACGTACAATTTAATGATGCACAGCTTCCATATATCAGAGATGCCCTGACTGTAACAGTGGATGGGGAAAAGAGAGTAATGGAAGTATCTCAGCATGTCGGAGGAGATATAGTCAGATGCATCATGCTTTCTCCAAGTGAGGGCCTTTCAAAGGATATGGAAGTTGTATCTGAAGGCGGACCAATTAAAGTTCCTGTCGGAGATCAGGTACTTGGCAGACTATTTAATGTCTTTGGCGAAGCCATCGACAAAAAGGGGAGCGTTGAATCAAGTGAAAAATGGGAGATTCACAGAAAACCTCCAAAGCTTGAGGACCAGAGCCCTGTTGTCGAGATCCTTGAGACAGGAATAAAGGTAATCGACCTTCTTGCACCATATGCAAAAGGCGGAAAAATAGGTCTTTTCGGAGGAGCGGGTGTTGGTAAGACCGTTCTTATTCAGGAACTTATTCAGAACATAGCCACTGAGCACGGCGGATATTCCATATTTACCGGCGTTGGAGAGCGTTCAAGAGAAGGAAACGACCTCTGGACTGAGATGACAGAATCAGGGGTTATAGAGAAAACTGCACTGGTATTCGGTCAGATGAATGAGCCTCCGGGAGCTCGTATGAGAGTTGCTGAGACCGGACTTACAATGGCTGAATATTTCAGAGATGTTAAGAATCAGGATGTGCTTCTTTTCATCGATAATATTTTCAGATTTGTTCAGGCGGGATCTGAAGTTTCATCACTTCTTGGAAGAATGCCATCAGCTGTAGGTTATCAGCCGACCCTGGCAACAGACCTTGGAGCTCTTCAGGAGAGAATCACATCAACCAGAAACGGATCAATTACTTCTGTTCAGGCAGTTTATGTTCCTGCAGATGACCTTACAGATCCTGCTCCTGCTACAACATTTGCACATCTTGATGCAACAACGGTTCTGTCCCGTAAGATCGTAGAACAGGGTATTTATCCGGCTGTTGACCCTTTGGAATCATCAAGCCGTATCCTTGAAGAGACGATCGTAGGAAAGGCTCATTACTCAACTGCCATGAAGGTGCAGGAGATTTTGCAGAAGTATAAAGAGCTTCAGGATATTATTGCAATCCTTGGTATGGAGGAACTTTCCGAAGAGGATAGGGCTACAGTACACAGAGCTCGTAAGATTCAAAGATTTTTGTCTCAGCCTTTCCATGTAGCTGAGCAGTTTACCGGACTTAAGGGTAAGTATGTGCCTCTTTCAGAGACCATCAAAGGCTTTATGTATATCATAGGCGGAGAGATGGATAAATATCCGGAGGCAGCATTCTTCAATGTTGGAACTATTGATGAAGTGGCTAAGAAAGCTAAGGATATCGAGGCCTGATTATGGAAGAAAACAAAAAGACCTTTGGTCTTAAGGTCATTTCAATCAATGGAATATTTTATGACGGACAGGCACTTGAGGTCATTTTGCCCTGCCATGATGGGGAATTGGCGCTGCTTTTTGGGCATGAGGAGATGATCTACGCTATCTATGACGGCGTCATAAAGATAAAAACTCCCAAGGGAGATTGGATTTATGGTGTTGTTAGTATCGGCTCGGTGCAGTATACTGTTGACAATGAGTGCATCGTTCTGGTTAACACCGTAGAAAGTCCGGCTGATATAGATAAGAGACGAGCACAGGAAGCCTATGAATTTGCAATGGACCATCTGAATCAGAAGCAGTCCATTAAAGAGTTCAAGAAATCTCAGGCGGGACTTGCCAGAGCTATGGCAAGGCTGAGTGCGGCTTCTAAGTACAAAGATTAAAAGAAAAGTTGGTGGGAAATAATTGTTTAATAATACGAGATTAAATGTTTGCGGAATTGCTATAGTTTTAGTGGGATTACTTGTAACAGGTTGTGGTAAGAAGGAAGACCCGAGGCTCGAAGCTTACAGAGAGAGCATGACTACCTTCTACAGTGATCTAAGCAGGTATGACAATGAGATAAATGCTTTAGATCCTGATGATGAAGCTGCTAAGATCCAGCTCCTTGATCTTTTGGATCAGATGAACCTGACCTATAAGACTATGGCTGAGACACCTGTTCCGGATGAATTTTCCGGAATAGCCGACATATCTGTAGAAGCTGCAGATTATATGCAGAAGGCCGATGAATTCTATCATATGGCTTATGACAACGAGTTTGATTCTGACTCGGAGATGCTGGCTCAGCAGTACTATGAGAGAGCCAACAGCAGAGCCCAGGTAATATTACAGGTTCTTCATGGAGAAGTACCTGAAGGCGAGGGCATTTCTGTCGAAACCCAGAGTACCTACGAATTTTCAACAATAGATTCAAGCACTGATGGCGAATGATCAGTGCTTGTTTTGCATACAAGGAAATCTATGGATAAATCAAACGATAACAGTTTTATATATGCCATAAAGTTCATAGCGTGTCTTTTTGTTATAACCATACATGCTCCGTTTGAAGGTACCTTTGGAGATGTTATTTATGCACTTTCAAGATTTGCAGTTCCATTCTTTTTTGCAATCTCGGGAAGATTTCTTTTGGTTAAAAGAGATGGCTCATTTGCCGGTGATACAGCAGAAATTAGGAAGTTTACAAAGAACAGACTGATCAAACTTTTAAAAATGACTGCAATTGTCTATTCCTGTTATTTGATCTATTCACTTTGTTTCTTTCATTTTAAAGGATGGAGTTTTGGGTATTGGTTTCATGACAAGTTCAACGCCTATGAAACCAGGACTTTCTTTTTGTTTAATTCTGGAAGATATATCTATGATGAGTCCTATGTCTTTGATCATCTTTGGTTTCTTTTTGCTTTGATCTACGTTTATGTACTGATAATCATCTTTGCACCGGTGCTTAGAAAATGGTATAAATGGCTCATTGTGCTTCTTTTGGGGCTGATGTTTTTCGGTGAGCTTTTGCAGACTGTTTACCCGATAAGACCTTTTGATATCAGCATATCAACCTGGTATATTCTTAGAAACTGGCTTTTTGTCGGTATGCCCTTTGTGCTCATAGGTGTTGTTTTTACCGACAATGCAAAGAAGAGAAAAAACGACCTCGGGGCTGAGAAGTATAAAGAAAGGGCAAAAGCTCTTTTGCCAAGGAATATATTGATACTGGCTTTTGGGTGTGCTTTGAGTATGATTGAAAAGTTTACGATTGGAAAAAAAGAAGTCTATATAGGCTCAGTCATTATAGTATTCGCGCTTTTAATGCTTTCTGAATGCGGCATAAACACTGGAAAAGTGCTGCCTTATCTTGGGAAAAGAGCTTCTTCCTTGATTTATTTTTATCACGTTATGATAATTTCGGCACTTGATATATTATCTCAAAATGGCATAATACCATCATATACCATGTCGCAGAAGCCAATTCTGGTTATGGTTATAGCAATTCTTGTTTTTGGAGTAATCCCTATTTTAATTAATAAGGTAAAAGTAAATGAACAGAAATGAATTCCTTGAATTTTGCAAAGAAAGAATAGTATTCCTTGACGGCGCAACAGGCAGCAATCTGATGAAAGCAGGAATGCCTGCGGGAGTATGCCCTGAAAAGTGGATTTTAGAGCATAAAGACGTAATGCAGAGATTGTCAAAGGCTTATGCAGATGCAGGCTCTGATATTGTATATGCGCCTACCTTTACCAGTAACAGGATAAAACTTGAAGAGTACGGGCTTTCCGAGAATATAGTTCAGATAAATACTGATCTTGTAAGCATCACAAGAGAAGCTGTAGGTGATAAAACCTTGATAGCAGGTGATCTTACCATGACAGGAAGACAGCTTAAGCCGGTAGGAGATCTGGATTTTGAAGAACTTATTGAAGTTTATAAGGAGCAGATCCGTATTCTGGATAAAGCAGGTGTTGATCTTCTTGTAATTGAAACAATGATGAGTCTTCAGGAATGCAGAGCAGCTCTAATTGCTGCCAAGGAAGTTTCTGATCTTGCGGTGATAATCACAATGACTTTTGAAGCTGACGGAAGAACACTTTTTGGTTCCGACCCGGCAGCATCTGCAATATGTCTTGAGGCACTAGGCGCAGCAGCAATAGGTGCAAACTGTTCTACAGGACCTGACAAGATGATGGATATCATCAGCAGTATGTCATCAGTTACAAGCATTCCGATAATTGCCAAGCCCAACGCCGGACTTCCAAAGGTGGATCCGGAGGGCAATACCATCTACGATATGGAAAGCGACGTTTTTGTCAGCGAGATGAAAAAACTTATCGGCTGCGGAGCATCAATCCTTGGAGGATGCTGTGGTACTACGCCTGAGTTTATAGCTCTTTTGAAAAAGACATATAATGACTTAAATCCTTCCAAAGTAACAGGTGAAGATGGAAATCCTGTGCCAAGAAAGATATGTGGAAGAAGATATCTTTCTTCTGAGAGAAGAGCGCTTTCCTTTGGCATGGATGATCTGTTCATGATCGTCGGTGAGAGAATAAACCCCACAGGTAAGAAAAAGCTTCAGGCTGAACTTCGAGAGGGAAACCTTGATATGGTCTCTGAGTTTGCCAGAAATCAGGAAGAAGAAGGCGCGTCAATTCTTGATATCAATGTTGGAATGAGTGGAATTGATGAGAAGCAAATGATGCTAAATGTCATGGAAGAAGTTTCAGGCATTACAGACCTTCCGCTTTGCATTGATACTTCAAGCCCTGAGGTTATGGAGGCTGCACTTCGTATTTATTCGGGTAGAGCACTCATTAATTCTATATCGCTTGAGAAGGGCAAGGCTGAGAAATTCCTCCCGCTTGCAAAAAAATACGGAGCAATGTTTGTCCTCCTTCCTTTAAGCCCTGAGGGTCTTCCAAAGGATCTTGATGAGAAGAAAGACAACATCCTTACTCTTAGCAAAAAAGCCTATGATTTAGGGCTTGGTATAGAAGATATTGTTGTTGACGGACTTGTAGCGACCGTTGGAGCTGATCCAAACGCTGCGCTTAACACACTTGATACCATTAGTTTTTGCTATGAAAGAGGCTATGCAACAATTTGTGGACTGTCCAATATCTCTTTTGGATTGCCACAGAGAATGAATGTGAATACTGCGTTCCTCACTATGGCTATTTCCAGAGGACTGACCATGGCAATTGCAAATCCGTCGCAGGAAATGCTGGTTAATGCTGCGTTTGCATCAGACCTTCTAAAGAAAAAAGAAGGTGCTGACCTAAGATATATTCAGAGAATGGAGCGGTATAATACTGAAGGCCAAGCCCAGATTACAGGTAAAGAAGTTAAAAACGACTCTGTTAAAGGTGATAACTATATTGATATAATAAAAAAGGATGTTCTTACAGGTTCAAAGAGGACCATCGTTAAGAACACACAGAAAGCCGTTGAAGAGGGAGTAAATCCCAAGCAGATCCTGGATGAAGCTCTCATGCCGGCGATTAATGAAGTTGGGGAATATTTTGATAAGGGGAAATACTTCCTGCCACAGCTCATAGCAGGTGCTGAGGCAATGAAGATGTCTATTGGATACCTTGAGCCACTCCTTGCCGAAGGAGCAGACGATTCTAAAAAACTCCCGACAATAATAATTGCTACTGTGCATGGAGACATCCATGATATAGGTAAAAACCTTGTGGCACTGATGCTTAAAAACTACGGTTTCAACGTTATTGACCTTGGAAAGGATGTGCCAAAAGAAGAAATAATCAAAGCCGCTAAAGAAAACGACGCCAGTGTTATAGCTCTTTCTGCACTTATGACTACGACCATGAAGGAAATGAAGAACGTGGTTGAGCTGGCAAGGAAAGAAAAGATAAAGTCCAAGATAATAATCGGTGGAGCGGTTGTTACTGAAGACTATGCATTTGAGATCGGCGCAGACGGCTATTCATCCGATGCAGCCGATGCTGTTAAGGTAGTAAGAACGATATTAAGCATTGCTTAATAAGAACGGAGGAGCTTTCATGATTGGAGCAGAGGCCATAGTAAAATGCCTTGAAAAAGAAAATACTGAGGTGATCTTCGGTTATTCGGGAGTTGCCATTGATCCGTTTTGGAACAAGATTTTAGATTCTGATATTAAGACTGTGCTTATCCGCACAGAGCAGAATGCTGCTCACTGTGCAAGCGGATATGCAAGAATAAGCGGAAAGGTTGGCGTATGTGCTGTGACTTCAGGTCCCGGTGCAACTAACCTCATTACAGGAATAGCAACTGCCTATGCGGATTCAATTCCCATGATCGCAATTACCGGACAGGTTAACAGCGATATGATCGGAAGCGATGTATTCCAGGAGGCAGATATTACAGGTGCTGTTGAGTCTTTTGTTAAGTACAGCTATCTCATCAGAGATGTAAATGATATTCCAAAGGTGTTTAAGGAAGCTTTCTATATCGCGAGCACCGGAAGAAAGGGTCCTGTACTTATAGATATCCCTTTTGATATCCAGAATGATGAGATGACTGAAAAGTTTGCTTATCCTGAGACTATTTCAATGAGGTCCTATAAGCCTACAGTCAAGGGAAATACTGTACAGATAAAGAAGGTCATTAAGGAAGTTGAAAAAGCGAAAAGGCCTATTATATGCGTTGGCGGAGGTGTGCATCTTAGTGGTGCTACCCAGGAACTGATAAAATTTGCTGAGCTCAATGATGTTCCTGTAGTTTCTACAATGATGGGAATTGGAGCTATGCCTTCTGATCATCCGCTGTTCTTCGGAATGGTTGGAAATAACGGTAAGGCTTATGCCAACAGGGCAATGAATGAGTCTGACCTTCTTTTGATGGTTGGTGCAAGAGTTGCTGACAGAGCTGTGAACAGACCTGATCTTATAACAGAGAACAAAGTAATGGTTCACATTGACGTGGATCCTGCCGAGATTGGAAAGAATGTTGGCCCTACAATTCCTCTGGTTGGTGATATCAAGCATATATTTGCTGAATTCCTTGCACAGGATGACCATGCAGATGATCATAAAGAGTGGATTGAAACACTTAGAAGCTACAAAGAGCAGATGATGACTCTAAGAGCTCCTGCTGCAGAAGGCTTTGTTGATCCGGAAGCATTCATCAGGGCTCTTTCAAAAGCAATGGATGATGATGCAATTTACGTTGCTGATGTAGGACAGAATCAGATCTGGTCCTGCGCATATCATATCGTAAAGAACGGAAGATTCCTTACATCAGGCGGAATGGGAACAATGGGATACTCAATTCCTGCAGCTCTCGGCGGTAAGATCGCTGCACCAAAGAGGCAGGTTGTTGCTGTAATTGGTGACGGAGCCTTCCAGATGTCTATGATGGAGCTGGCAACAATGCGCCAATACGGTGTAAAAGTAAAGATAGTTGTCATGAACAACGGATATCTTGGAATGGTAAGAGAGCATCAGCACAATGTTTATAATGACAACTATTCCATGGTAAAACTGGAGGGTGATCCTGATCTTTCACTCATTTCTGCAGCCTATGGTATGGAGTATTATAAGGTTGACGGAAATACTGATATGGAGAAAGCCCTTGATGATTTCCTTAAAGATGACTCCTCAGAACTGATGGAAGTTATGGTTGATCCAATGGCACTTACAAGATAAAAACAGGCAGGTAAAGATATGAAGAGAATTTACTCGGTTCTTGTAGAAAACAGAGCTGGTGTCCTTTCAAAGGTAGCAGGACTCTTTTCAAGAAGAAACTTTAATATTGATTCAATGGTTGTGGGTGAGACGGCTGACAAGGCTGTTTCCTGCATGACTATTGTCTCAACAGGCGATGAAAGGACCATAGAGCAGATTGAGAAGCAGCTCAACAAGAAGATAGATGTCATCAAGGTAAAGACCTTTAAAGAAAGTATGAGTATCAACAGAGAACTTATGCTTATCAAGGTCAAGTACAACAAAGAAAACAGGCGTGATATCATGGAGAACTGTACAATCATGAACGCTCAGATTGTTGATATGTCCAAAAATATGATGATAATCCAGATATGCGATACTTCAGACAGAATTGAAGTCTTCATCGAGATGCTAAAGAGTGTGAGCATTGTCGAGATTGCACGCACTGGAACAGTAGCGCTTACAAAGTGCAGAGAACAGTAATACTTTTGACCTAAATGGGCCTCCCAATAACTGGGAGGCCCTATTTTTATGGACATGAATTTAACGGTGTAAAGCGATGAAATATTTTTGTTGACTTATGTGACTCAAGTGGTATAATTTGATTTAAATTGATGAAAAAACAAGGCAATAAATAACAAAATATTAAGAAAATGACTTGCTTTTAAATCAATAAAAATTAGCACTTTAAAGTGCTAAAGGTATTAGATAAACACTAAAGTTAAA
The DNA here is from genome assembly GCF_000423965.1 of Butyrivibrio sp. VCB2001. NCBI lineage: Bacteria > Bacillati > Bacillota > Clostridia > Lachnospirales > Lachnospiraceae > Butyrivibrio > Butyrivibrio sp. VCB2001. The sequence continues at coordinate 161,125 of NZ_AUIZ01000008.1, forward strand.
GGCACAATTGGAGAGCGAAAAATGAAAGAATTAAAGAAAAAAGTCTTTCAGCTGATCGTTGATAACAACCCCGGTGTTCTTTCAAGAATATCAGGACTGTTTTCAAGACGAGGATACAACATCGAGAGTATCACAGCGGGCGTTACAGCAGATCCGAGATTTACCAGGATAACAATTGTTGCATCAGGCGATGATGTCATTCTTGATCAGATTGAGAAACAGGTAGCTAAGCTTGTTGATATCAGAGATATTCACGAACTGCTTCCTGAGGATTCGGTTTACAGAGAGCTTGCTCTGGTCAAGGTAAGAGCTGAGGCAACCAACAGACAGAGCATACTTGCTACAGCAAACATCTTCAGAGGAAACATTATCGACGTAAGTCCTGATTCACTAATTATCGAGATTACCGGTGGCCAGTCTAAGGTTGATGCATTCCTTAAACTCCTTGAGGGATATGAGATCTTAGAGCTTGCAAGAACAGGTATCGCAGGACTTGGTAGAGGCACAGACAAGGTTATTTACCTTGATGAGTAAGGAATAATATAAAACAAAAATATGGAGGATTTAGTTATGTCACAGGATGCTAGAATTTTTTACCAGGAAGATTGTAATTTATCACTGCTTGAGGGCAAGACCATTGCTATTATCGGTTACGGCTCACAGGGACATGCACATGCACTTAACCTTAAGGATTCAGGATGCAATGTAATCATCGGTCTTTACGAGGGATCAAAGAGCAAGGCTAAGGCTGAGGCTCAGGGACTTAAGGTTTATAATACAGCAGAGGCTGCTAAGATGGCTGATATCATCATGATCCTTATCAACGATGAGAAGCAGGCTAAGATGTACAAAGAGGACATCGAACCCAACCTTCAGCCAGGTAATATGCTTATGTTTGCTCATGGTTTCAACGTACACTTCGGTCTTATCAAGGCTCCTAAGGATGTTGACGTTGCTATGATCGCTCCTAAGGCTCCCGGACACACAGTAAGAAGTGAATATCAGGCAGGTAAGGGAACACCTTGTCTTGTTGCTGTTGAGCAGGATGCTACAGGTAAGGCTCTTGACCTTGCACTTGCATATGGTGCAGGAATCGGCGGAGCAAGAGCAGGTCTTCTTGAGACAACCTTCAGAACAGAGACTGAGACTGACCTCTTTGGTGAGCAGGCAGTTCTTTGCGGTGGTGTTTGTGCTCTTATGCAGGCAGGATTTGATACACTTGTTGAGGCAGGTTATGATCCAAGAAATGCATACTTCGAGTGTGTACACGAGATGAAGCTCATCGTTGACCTTATTTACCAGTCAGGTTTCGCAGGAATGAGATATTCAATTTCTAACACAGCTGAGTATGGCGATTACGTAACAGGACCTAAGCTCATCACAGATGAGACCAAGAAGACAATGAAGAAGATCCTTGCAGACATCCAGGACGGAACATTTGCTAAGGAGTTCCTGCTTGATATGTCAGAGGCAGGCGGACAGGTTCACTTCCAGGCTATGCGTAAGCTTCATGCTGAGCATCCTTCAGAGAAGATCGGTGCTGAGATCAGAAAGCTTTACAGCTGGAATAATGAGTCTGATAAGCTCATCAACAACTGATTTTCGGACATTTGAAAAAGTCCTGAATTTGGCTTAATATTTAAGAGTGTCATGTAAATGGCACTCTTAATTTTTATCAGGGGAAACAATGAAATGCTGCTTACTAAGAAATTGACCATTAAAGAGAATACGAGTAACAGGGTGTATGCTCCGATAATAGTCTTTGCAAGCAGCTTTTTAATGTATCTTATCGCAATTCTTCCTATCTTGGTTATCAGAGGATTACCCTTTTTTTATTACGGCGATTACAATGTTCAGCAGATTCCTTTCTATATTGTTGCCCACAGGGCTGTAAGAAGCGGAGAGTTTTTCTGGAATTGGAATATTGATCTCGGAGGAAGTATGGCCGGAGATTTCTCATTTTATTTATGGGGAAGTCCGTTCTTTTGGCTGACAGTTCTTTTTCCTGAAGGTGCGATTCCGTATCTGATGCCTGTGCTAATGGCGCTTAAGTATGCATTTGCTGCGCTTTGTGCTTACATCTACATCAGAAAATATGTTAAAAGAGATGTCTACGCCATGATAGGTGGCTATCTCTTTGCTTTTTCCGGTTTTAATGCATGCAACATTGTATTTAATCATTTTACAGATTCTGTTGCATTTTTCCCGCTTTATCTGCACTTCTTTGACAGGCTGATGGAAGAGAAGACGTTAGATGATGAAGGCTATTTATACCTTCCTAAGAAGCCGCTGATTCGCTTTATTCTGATGACTACATTCATGTCCATAGTAAATTATTACTTCTTCTTTGGACAGGTTCTTTTTCTGCTGATCTATTACATAGTTAAGGTTGGAGTTAAAAATCACCTGAGGGAGAATCTGGTTCTTTTTAACAGAGCTCTGATAAGCGGTGTAATAGGCGTCCTTATAGCCGGATTTTTCCTGGTGCCTGCTTTTGTTGGTGTGTCCGGGAATACAAGGCTTGATAATTTTATCAGCGGCTATGATATGCTCATCTACCCAAGTGAAAAACTGATCTGGGATATCTTTAAGAGCATGGCTATGCTTCCTGACATTATAGGAAAGGGCACACTCTTTTACACAAGTACGGTCAAAAACGCCTCTTTGGCAGCTTATATACCTATGTTTGGCTTGTCAGGTGTTGTGGCATTTATGCTTTTTGAAGACAAGAAAAAGAGCTGGCAGAAGCACCTTCTTATCGTATGCCTTGTGATCGCTCTTATTCCGGTATTTAATTCAGCCTTTTCGTTCTTTAATTCAAGCTACTATGCAAGATGGTTCTACATGCCTGTGCTTATCATGAGCCAGATGACAGCAGTTACGGTTGAGAGAGGTAGAACCAAGGAATTTAAGAAAGGAACGATCTTTGCGATTTTGTTCTTTCTTCTGTTTGTTCTTATTTATTTCTTGCCAAGTACAGATGAAGACGGTAAAAGAGTATTTTTCAAAATGTCAGATAACAATGCCATTTTTATAAGGGATTTGATCGGAACTGCGGTACTTTGTATTTTCCTTATTGCCACCACATTTTTTATCAATAAAAAGAGGAAGATTATAACTTTCTTCCTTGTGATGATCAGCTGCATTATTGCGACCTATATTCCGGTCAAGAACGGAAGCTCGATAATAAGTGACAGGGGAAAAGAGATGTGGCAGGAGCAGATGCTTGAAAACACTGTCACTGTAGACCTTAGCGATTTCTGCAGAGGTGAAGTCGATTCCACATCCACCAATTACGATATGGTCTGGGGAATCCCTTCGGTCCACTGCTTCTTAAGTACAGTTCCGTCACAGATATTTACGTTCCTTGAAGGTACCGGTGGCATCAAGAGAACGGTAGAAACCAATATCCCTGTTGAAAGAGCAGGTTTAAGAGCGATAATTTCAGCAAAATATTATTTTGAAAATGCTGAGATCAGTAAAAACAGAACCTACTATAACAGCGAGGGTACTGATGGTTATCAGTATCTGGACACTCACAACGGTTTTGATATATTTGAAAATCTAAATTTCATACCAATGGGATTTACTTATGACTACTACATTACTGAGTCGGAATGGAGCGATGTCGAGGCAAAAGAGAGAGACTACGACCTCGCAAGACTCCTTATCCTTCCTGACAAAGTTGCAATGGAAGTAGAAAAGACTGTAGCAATGAAAGAGATCACTGCCGAGGACTTGTTTGAGGAAAACATATCATATCTGAAGTTTACGCAGGAATGTGAAAAGAGAAGGCAGACTTCCTGTACCAGTTTTGAAACAGATACTCATGGATTTACTGCAAGAACAGCTAATTTAAAAGATGATACTCTTGTATTTTTCTCCGTTCCAAACAGAAAAGGCTTCAAATGCAGAGTTGATGGCAAAAAGACGCAGATCTATACAGCAGATTATGGTCTTATGGCTATTCCGGTAAAAAGAGGAGAGCATGTTATCAGGGTGGATTACAGACCGGAAGGGCTTCTTGTCGGCACATTGATGACAGCTTTTGGACTGTTGCTGCTGGCTCTTTATTGCGTAATGTTAAAAATAATCAAGAAAAACGATTAAATTTGTATGTGTTCGTGATTTGTTAGTTATGTTATATTTGCTATAAAGTTTTTGATTTATATTAAGACATCAAAGGAGATTAACGGTATGAGTAAAATGACTATGAGCCAGAAGATACTGGCTTCTCATGCAGGGCTTTCAGAGGTTAGCGCAGGTCAGCTTATTGAGGCAGACCTTGACCTTGTTCTGGGGAATGATATAACAAGCCCTGTGGCAATAAGGGAGATGACCAAATTTAAGTCTGACAGCGTCTTTGATAAGGACAAGATTGCTCTTGTTCCTGATCATTTTGTTCCAAATAAGGACATCAAGTCAGCTGAGAATTGCAAATGTGTTCGCGAATTTGCCAAGAAGAACAACATCACAAACTACTTTGAAGTAGGCCAGATGGGTATTGAGCATGCACTTCTTCCTGAGAGCGGACTTACACTTCCGGGAAATGTTATCATCGGAGCTGATTCTCATACCTGCACATATGGTGCACTCGGAGCTTTCTCTACCGGTATCGGTTCTACTGATATGGCAGCCGGAATGGCAACAGGAAAGGCATGGTTTAAGGTTCCTTCAGCCATCAAGTTCAATATTGTTGGTAAACCTTCAAAGTGGGTCAGCGGAAAAGATGTTATCCTCCACATCATCGGAATGATAGGTGTTGACGGAGCTCTTTATAAGTCAATGGAATTCGTTGGTGAAGGAATAAAGAACCTTTCGATGGATGACAGATTTACAATTGCCAATATGGCTATTGAAGCAGGCGGTAAGAACGGAATTTTCCCTGTTGATGAAATTGCTATCGAGTACCTTAAAGAGCATGCACCGGGTAAGGAATACAAGATATTTGAAGCTGATCCCGATGCTGAGTATGACAAAGAGTACACAATTGACCTTAGCACTTTGAAATCAACGGTTGCATTCCCTCATCTTCCTGAGAATACACATACCTTTGATGAAATCGAAGATACAAAGATAGATCAGGTTGTAATCGGATCATGTACAAACGGACGCCTTAATGACCTTCGCTGTGCAGCTGAGATCCTGTCGGGAAGACACGTTGCAGATGGCATGAGATGCATCATCATCCCGGGAACTCAGAAGATTTACCTTCAGGCAATGCAAGAAGGACTGTTAAAGACCTTTATAGAAGCCGGAGCAATTGTTTCAACACCTACATGCGGACCATGTCTTGGTGGATATATGGGTATTCTTGCTTCAGGTGAAAAGTGCGTATCAACAACCAACAGAAACTTTGTTGGAAGAATGGGCGCCATTGATTCTGAGATTTATCTTGCTTCACCTGCTGTTGCAGCAGCAAGTGCTATTACAGGAAAGATTTCCGAGCCCAGCGAGCTTGGACTTTAAGGAGGATTTGAGATGAAAGCTGCAAAGGGAACAGTTTTTAAATACGGAGATAATGTTGATACTGACGTAATTATTCCTGCGAGATATCTTGCCATTTCTGATGCAAAAGAGCTTGCGACTCACTGTATGGAGGATATCGATAAGGACTTTGTAAATAATGTAAAAGAAGGCGATATCATCGTTGCTGATAAAAACTTCGGATGTGGCTCTTCAAGAGAACATGCGCCGCTTGTAATAAAGACTGCAGGTGTGAGCTGCGTTATTGCTAAGAGCTTTGCACGTATCTTTTACAGAAATGCCATAAATATCGGTCTTCCTATCATCGAGTGCGAGGAAGCAGCCGAGAATATAAAAGCAGGAGATACTGTTTCAATTGACTTTGATTCCGGTGTGATCACCGATGAAACAACAGGCAAGACCTTCCAGGGACAGGCTTTCCCGGAATTTATGCAAAAGATCATAGATTCAGAGGGACTTATAAATTACATAAACAACAAATAAAAAAGAAGGGTAGTTCTTGTGTTAAGAACTACCCGTTTTTATTATTCTACGATTCCTTCGTAAGAGCGTATGGTGATTTTTGGCTAAATGTATTATTATAAGAGGGTATGAAAATTATTTGGAGGATATTTTATGGGAAGGCTTTTCTGCGTTATCCCTTGCTATAACGAGCAAGAGGTTCTGCCGACTACTTCATCCCTTCTTCGGGACAAATTACACGATCTAATTGAACAGAACAAGATTTCTTCAGACAGCAGAATTGTTTTTGTCAATGACGGTTCTAGAGATGCAACCTGGGAGATAATACAGGCTCTTCATGAAGAGGATGAGATTTTTCAGGGTATCAATCTCTCCAAGAATATGGGTCATCAGAATGCGCTTCTTGCAGGACTTATGACTGTAAAAGACATTTGTGATGCAGCTATTTCTCTTGATGCGGATCTTCAGGATGACATAAATGCCATTGATGAGATGATTGATAAGTTCAATGAAGGCTGCGATGTTGTTTACGGTGTAAGAAGTGCCAGAAAGACTGATACATTCTTTAAAAGAACAACTGCAGAAGGTTTTTACAAGCTCATGGGCGCACTTGGTGCAAAAACAGTTTATAACCATGCGGATTACAGACTGATGTCCAGAAGAGCTCTTTTAGGCCTTGCAGAGTTTGGTGAAGTTAATCTGTTCCTCAGAGGAATAGTTCCCATGATCGGCTACAAGAGTGACGTTGTTTACTACGAAAGAGCCGAGAGGTTTGCAGGAGAGAGCAAGTATCCCTTAAAAAAGATGATCAGCTTTGCTATAGAAGGTATCACCAGCCTTTCAACTAAGCCAATCAAGATGATCACAGGTCTTGGTTTTTTCATCTTTTTTGTCAGCATAGCAGTACTGATCTATTCGCTTGTAAGATACTTTACAGGCAATACTATTCAGGGCTGGACAACAACAGTCATTTCAGTCTGGGCAATCGGAGGTCTTATGATGATCTCCCTTGGCGTTATTGGTGAGTATATAGGCAAGATTTACCTTGAAACCAAGAACAGGCCAAGGTTTATCATAGAATCTTATCTCGGCGACGAGAAGGATCAGAAATAAGTATAGAAACAGAGGTAGTAGAAATTATGGCAAACGGACATGGCAAGAAGCCGGAAGATTTTAAGAAACAGATGGAAGATAGCATGAGGGCTCCTTTAAATGAGAACTCAAAAGTCAAGAAGGTTATCGGAATCGTAAGTGGTAAGGGAGGCGTAGGAAAGAGCCTTGTAACAGGTCTTTCAGCATCTCTTATGAATAAAAAAGGCTATAAAACAGCAATTATGGATGCAGATATTACAGGACCTTCCATTCCTAAGATGTTTGGAATCGGTAAGCTGAACTTTGCTGACGAGAATGGAAATATGCTTCCTGCAACTACAGAAGGCGGAATGAAGGTAATGTCTCTTAATATGCTCATGGAGAATGAGACTGATCCCGTTATATGGAGAGGACCTGTTATCGCAGGAATCGTTAAACAGTTCTGGTCAGATGTAAACTGGGGCGATATAGATTACATGTTTGTTGATATGCCTCCGGGAACAGGTGATGTGCCTCTTACAGTATTTCAGTCACTTCCTGTTGACGGAATAATTGTAGTGGCTACTCCACAGGAACTTGTAGGAATGATCGTAGATAAGGCAATCAATATGGCCAAGATGATGAATATACCTGTACTTGGCATTGTTGAGAACATGAGCTACATGGAGTGTCCTCACTGTGGTGAGCCAATCTATATCTTCGGAGAGAGTAAGCTTGATGCTTATGCAGCTTCAAGAGGTCTTGATGTACTTGGCAGAATTCCTATGAATCCTGATTTTGCTTCAAAGTGTGACGCAGGTAAGGCAGAAGATATCGAAGTTGATTGTCTTGATAGTCTTGTTTACGTGCTTGATGGAATGACAGAATAATATTCATATTTATTCTGAGGTAAAAGAGATGAAGAATAAGCCTAATCAAAACCAAATAACCTGGGGCATCACTATATTTTTCGTTGCAGTAGGAACACTTCTTGCATACTACGTCATTTTCCATGGCAAGACAGTGGTTTCTACCTTAAATTCAATGCTGGATTCTATTTCCGGCGTTATTATGGGCGTAGTACTGGCATATATACTGATACCAATGCTTAACGGCATTGAAAGAACTATTTTGATCCCTATATATAAGAAAAGAGGAATCGATGTTTCTTTTTCCAAAGATGCAGATTGGAAAAAGAGAAAGCAGATGAGAGGAATAGCAGTTCTGATAACTATTGCGGTATTCATCTTACTGATCTATACACTTCTTATCATCATTATTCCTCAGCTGGTAAGCAGTATACGTGAGATCATCAATAATCTGCCCGAGTATATAAAAAAGATTGATGATTACTCCAATTCGCTTTTGGAGAACAATCCCGATCTGCAGGAGCTGATCGATTCACAGCTGGATTCTTACTATGCAACGTTATCAGTGTTTATCACAAGGAATATTAAGCCTTATCTTCCTGAATGGCAGACAGTGCTTAAAGTTGCTTCAAAAAGTGTAATGTCCGGTGTAAGTGCGATCATCAATATTATCGTTGGTGTAATTGTTGCAATCTATGTTCTTAATTCTAAGGAAAGATTTACAACAAGGGGGAAAAAGATCGCATATTCTTTCTTTAAAGAAAACGTTGCAAATGAACTTATTTCAGCCTTCAGATTTACGCACAGAACATTTGAGAGCTTTATCGGCGGTAAAATTGTAGATTCTATCATCATTGGAATTATTTGCTATATCGGATGCAAGATTTTGAAGATAGATTATCCTGTGCTTATTTCGGTTATAGTTGGTGTTACTAATGTAATTCCGTTCTTTGGACCATATATCGGAGGTGGAGCAGGAGCTCTTTTGCTGATATTGATAGATCCTATACAGGCGTTGATATTCTTGATCTTTGTTATCGTTCTCCAACAGTTTGATGGAAATATATTAGGACCATATATCCTTGGAGGCTCAACAGGTCTTTCAAGCTTCTGGGTTATTTTCTCAATCATGTTCTTTGGCGGACTATGGGGAATAGTGGGATGGCTTATCGGAGTTCCGATATTTGCTGTATTCTATGCCTTTGTTGCAAGGATAACAAATCATTATCTGCGCAAAAAGGATTTGAGCACGAATACCAGTGATTATTATGATCTGGCGTATATCGAGAATGGCGAGTACAAGCTTTTGAGCGACCAGAGCAATACGAAATACAATGCAGGTTCAAAAAAGGTGTCCAGTATCAAAAAGATATTTAACAGAAAGAAGAATCCAAAGAAGTGATTTTTGGATAATGGGCACTTGACGTTAATTTATTTTGAATTATAATTGTTACTAATTAGTGCTTTGACGTGTTAAAGTACGGGAAGGGGAGCTGTTATTATGGCTAAGAAAAATTTAGATTGGGCAAATATTGGATTCGCTTATCATGTTGCCGACAAGAGATTTGTATCCAATTACAAGGACGGAAAATGGGATGACGGTGTTATCACAGAGGATTCCACAATTACCTTAAGTGAGGATGCCGGAGTTCTTCACTACGCACAGGAGTGCTTTGAAGGCCTTAAGGCTTATGAGACAGAGGATGGTAGGATTGTTACCTTCAGACCTGATCTCAACGCCAAGAGAATGGTTGATTCCGCTAAGAGACTTGAGATGCCTTCTTTCCCGGAAGATAGATTTATTAAGGCAGTAGAAGAAGTTGTTGCAGCAAACGCTGACTGGGTACCACCTTACGGAAGCGGTGCAACACTTTATATCAGACCTGTTATGTTTGCAACAGGTAATGTAATCGGTGTTAAGCCTGCCGATGAATATCAGTTCAGAATCTTTGTAACACCTGTTGGACCTTATTTCAAGGGTGGTGCTAAGCCAATCGTTGTTAAGATCAGTGATTTCGACAGAGCAGCACCTCACGGAACAGGTAACATCAAGGCCGGACTTAACTATGCAATGAGTCTTCATGCTATTGTTACAGCTCATGAAGAGGGCTTTGCAGAGAATGTATATCTTGATGCTGAGTCGAGAACCTACATTGAGGAGACAGGCGGAGCTAACATCATCTTCGTAACCAAGGACGGCTCACTTGTAGTTCCTAAGTCACACACAGATTCAATTCTTCCTTCAATCACAAGAAGATCAATTGTTTATGTTGCAAAAGAGATCCTTGGCATGAACGTAGAAGAGAGACCTGTTAAGCTTTCAGAGGTTTCAGATTTCGTTGAGATGGGACTTTGCGGAACAGCAGCTGTAATCTCACCTGTAGGCAAGATCAATGATCACGGAAAAGAGATCTGCTTCGTGAATGGAATGGACGAGATGGGTCCCGTAATCAAAAAGCTCTACGACACCCTCACAGGTATCCAGATGGGCACAGTAGAAGCTCCGGAAGGATGGATCCACGAAATCAAGATGTAAAAAAATAATGCCTCAGGCCAAGAGCCTGAGGCTATTTTTATTTGTTGCAGTACTGAGAATACTTCTTTGGTGATATTCCTACTGACTTGGTGAAGGCTTTCAGGAAGTTGCTGTAATCGGAAAAGCCGCAGCGTTCGCAGACTTCACTAACACCAACGCCTTCAGCAAGTAATGACTTGGCGATGGATATACGACGCGCTGTCATGTATTTGTTTATTGTTGTACCGGTGGCGGCTTTAAAAATTCTACATATATAGGATTCGCTTATATAAAAGTGCTTGGAAAGATCGCCGATGCTAACCGGGTACTGGAGGTTGTTGTTTAAGTAGGAGAGAATGGAGTCAACCTGTTCGTTGTAGGTTGAAGGCTTCTCAGCCTCTGTGTTATTTTCCCTGTCAGCGACGATCTTGTTGATCATGACGAAGAGTTCTGTGAAGGTTGCACGTTCTAAAAGGTCATGACCATAGCCGTTGCTGGTTACAAGTTTGTTTATGAAGTATAAGAATCTGCCTTGTTGCTCCTGGGTGAGGCTTACCTTGTGAGAGAAGTGCTCTGATCTTCCCTGGAAACATGCGTCAAGATTGGTCTCTTCCGTGGATATGCTTCGCATATACTCAGGATCAATCATGATAACGATTCTCTCGTGTAGCTCTTTATCAATCTGAGTGAGATAGTGGGAGTCGTACTGATTAATAAGGAAAAGATCTCCGGGAGCGATATCATATACCTGATTATCTATAAGGAACTGCTTCCCACCGGAAATTGAAAAATAGACTTCATAGCAGTCATGGATATGCATCTCCATGGCTTTTTCATCCTTATATAGATGTGCAACGGCAAAATACTTATTCTCAATACTTTTAGCCATTGCTTCCTTACAGGAATTAAGTTCTTTCATGATTGTTCTCCGCTTATGATAAAATAAATACCGACAGAAGTAATGATACAGGAAGACTTCATTATTTTCAAGATTTGATATGTTTTTATCAAAAAGTGAGAAATTATAAAAATGATAGATTTCTTATATCTGAAAAAATATGATATAAGGGTATTAAAAAACTGTTGACAAATACTTACCTGCTAGTTACAATACATAGGTATGCAAATGATTAAACGTAATTGATTGCCCATAAAAAGGCAGTTTCTTATACGGATACAGTAAGGAGGTGTTACTGAAATGTCAATCTGCCCAAAGAATAAGTCATCAAAAGGCCACAGAGATCAGAGAAGAGCTAACTGGAAAATGACAGCTCCTACTTTGGTAAAGTGCAGTCACTGTGGAGCTCTTATGCAGCCACATTGTGCATGCAAGAAGTGCGGCTATTACAATAAGAAGAGCATTGTTGAAGTTGAGGATTAATTTTTTAGTAAAACCTCATTTTTACAAAGAATTAAAGGCTTTCCGGCTTATGCTGGAAAGCCTTGATTTTTGTATAGCACTTTAGTAGAATGTTTAAAGATTGCGGAATTTGTTTACGCGAAAAATAATTTGAGGATGGACTTAATATGTCTGAACTTGTTAGAGTTGCAGTTGACGCCATGGGCGGAGACAATGCGCCTTTTGTAACTGTAAAAGGCAGCGTTGATGCCGTTAAGGAGAATAGTAACCTCAAGGTATTTCTTGTTGGTCAAGAAGAGGCTGTAAACGCAGAACTCTCCAAATATGACTATCCCAAGGACAAGATTGAGGTTGTAAATGCCACAGAAGTGATCGAGATGGCAGAACCACCTGTAATGGCAATCCGTAAGAAGAAAGATTCTTCTATAGTTAAGGCCATGTATATGGTCAGCCATGGAGAAGCTGATGCCTATGTTTCTGCCGGAAGTACCGGAGCAACACTTGTTGGTGGCCAGGTTATCATCGGAAGACTCAAAGGGGTAGAGAGAGCTCCACTTGCACCTCTTATCCCAACAGAGAAAGGCACATCACTCCTTATCGACTGCGGCGCTAACGTGGATGCCAGATCTTCACACCTTGTACAATTTGCCAAGATGGGAACTGTTTATATGGAGAACATCTTAGGGATCAAGAATCCAACGGTTGGAATTGTCAATATAGGTGCTGAGGAGGAGAAGGGTAACGCTTTAGTAAAAGAGACATTCCCTCTTCTTAAGAATTGTCCCGATATCAACTTCATCGGAAGCGTTGAGGCAAGAGATATTCCTGCCGGCGGGGCTGATATCATCGTATGTGAGGCATTTACAGGAAATGTTATCCTTAAGATGTATGAAGGCGTTGCTAAATCCATGATGCACATCATAAAAGGTTCACTCATGGGAAGTCTTAAGACCAAGATAGGAGCGCTTCTTATTAAGGATGACCTCAAGAAATCACTTGCTAATTACAGCCTGGATCAGTACGGCGGAGCACCAATGCTTGGACTTAAGGGCCTTGTTGTTAAGACACATGGCAGTGCCAACGAAATTGAAGTAAAAAATTCAATTTTACAGTGTGTAACCTTTACAGAACAGAAGATTAGTGAGAAGATTAGCGCAAAGATATCTGAATGATAATTAGTGCTAAATATTTATAAAAGGAACGGAGATTTAAAATGGAATTCGAGAAGATGAAAGAAGTTATTGCAAACGTACTTAACGTTGATCCTGAGGAGATCAAGCCTGAGACAACCTTTACAGAGGATCTTGGAGCTGATTCACTTGATCTTTTCCAGATCATCATGGGGCTTGAGGATGAATTTGATGTTCAGATCGATCCTGAGAAGACAGAGAATATCACTACTGTAGGAGAAGCCGTAGAACTCCTCAAGAGCGCAATCGCAAGTAAATAAGATGACTTTGAGGCGGCTGTTATAGCTGCCTCATTATTTATATATTGGAGAAATTATGATTAAGGATGAAGATATAAGCAGATTCGAGCAGCTCATCGGTTACACATTCAGAGACAAACAGCTTCTTATTCAGGCTTTTACTCATAGCTCTTTTGTAAATGAGCAAAAGATAAACAGGCACCCTGACTATGAAAGGCTTGAGTTTCTTGGTGACGCTGTGCTTGAGATGATCTCAAGTGCCTATCTGTTTAGGAAATTCCCTGATAAAAAAGAGGGCGAAATGTCCAAGATGAGAGCATCACTCGTTTGTGAAGGTGCTCTGGCCTTTGATGCAAAAGAGCTGGATCTTAAAAGCTACATTCTTCTCGGAAAAGGAGAAGAAGCAACCGGAGGCCGTGATAAAGAGTCAATCATAGCCGATGTAATGGAGGCTGTTATAGGAGCTCTTTTCCTTGATGGAGGAATCGAGCAGTCTAAGCGTTTTATTGACAGCTATATACTCACAAACACAGATGCTGTTGTAATGTTTGGAGATAGCAAATCAATGCTGCAGGAAGTAGCCCAGGGAGAAAATTTGGGCGAAGTAAGGTATGAAATATGTGGCGAAAGTGGACCTGAACATGATAAAATATTTGAGGTCCGCGTTTATGTCGGAGATAAGAATTTGGGAGAGGGGACAGGAAAGACCAAAAAGGCTGCGGAGCAGAAAGCCGCCAGTCAGGCTCTTCTTGTATTAAAGAATAAGCAGTAATGTACTTAAAAAGTATTGAGATTCATGGCTTTAAATCTTTTGCCAATAAGATAAAGTTCGATTTTCACAACGGTATAACAGGAATCGTAGGACCTAACGGCTCAGGTAAGAGTAATGTAGCTGACGCAGTAAGGTGGGTTCTTGGTGAACAGCGTATCAAACAGCTGCGTGGCGGATCCATGCAGGATGTTATTTTCTCAGGCACAGAGCTTCGAAAGCCTCTTGGCTATGCTTATGTTGCCATCACATTGGATAATTCCGACCATTCCCTTGCTATTGATTATGATGAAGTAACTGTCTCCAGGCGTCTTTACCGCTCCGGAGAGAGTGAATATATGATAAACGGCTCATCCTGCAGACTTAAGGATGTAAATGAGCTCTTTATGGATACCGGTATCGGTAAAGAGGGCTATTCCATCATCGGACAGGGCCAGATTGACCAGATTCTCTCAAGTAAGCCCGAGGACAGGAGAAATCTTTTCGATGAAGCTGCCGGAATCGTTAAATTCAAGACCCGTAAGGAAACAGCCATCAAGAAGCTCGAAGAGGAAAAGATTAACCTGACAAGACTTTCAGATATTCTCTCAGAGCTTGAGAAACAGGTTGGACCTTTGGAGAAGCAGTCAGAGGTTGCAAAAGAGTTTTTAAGACTTCGTGAAAGACTTAAGACCCTCGACGTAAATATGTTCCTGGTTGAGAACAAGCTCCAGAAACAGCAGCTCGAAGAAGCTGAAAACAATTACAATGTAGCTACAGAGTCCTTGGAAGAAGCAAAAGGCAGCTACGAAAAGACAAAAGAAGAATACGAAAACATCCAGAAACAGCTGGAAGAAATAGATAAAGAGATCGATGAAGCAAGAGCTAAGATCACTGATTCATCAGTTAAAAGAGAAAAGCTCGAGGGACAGATCGGTATCCTGAACGAAAAGATCAAGTCAGCAACTGACAATGACGCTCATTTCAAGAAAAGAGAAAAGGATGAGCGTGAAAAACTCGAAGTCAGATATGCGGAAAGAGATAAGTACCTCGAGGAAAAAGAGGCAATTGACAAGGAAGCAGAAGGTCTTTTGTCAGACAGAGAAAGTGCCAAGAAAGAACTCGAAGCAACTCTTGCTCAGATTGACAGTATTAATAACGAAATTGAAGAGTGCAAGAGCACTATTATCAATACCATTAACACCAGATCAAACATCAAGTCCAAGCTCAGTTCCCTTGATACCATGAAGGAACAGGTAAACATCAGAAAGGCTGAACTTACAGGCAAACTTGTTCGTGCCCGTTCCGATGAATCAAGGCAGGAAGAGACTTTGAAGAAACTCAGGGATGAATTTGACAGCATAACTGCCGAGATCTCTGAGATGAACAAAAAGCAAAAAGAAACTGAGAAAGAAGTACTCAGCATCCGTGAAACCATGAGCATCAAGGATACTGAGCTCAGAAAGACCCAGGAACTCTTCCAGCAGGAGAAATCAAGACTTGAAGCTCTTGCAAACCTGACTGAAAGATATGAAGGCTATGGCGGTAGTGTTAAAAAGGTCATGGAGCGAAAGGAAGATAACAAGGGAATCATCGGTGTCGTTGCAGATATCATAAAGACCGAGCCTAAGTATGAGACAGCTATTGAGGTTGCCCTAGGTGGAAATATCCAGAACATTGTCACAGACAATGAAGAGACAGCCAAGGAGATGATCGCATATCTCAAGCAGTCAAAAGCAGGAAGAGCAACTTTCCTTCCTCTGACATCGCTTGATAATCCTCCGGAGCTCAAGGCAAAAGAAGCTTTGGAAGAGCCGGGAGTACTTGGAATGGCTGATGAGCTTGTTAAGACCGATCCCAAGTATAAAAAAGTTGCGAAAGCAATGCTTGGCAGGATTGTCGCAGTTGATAATGTTGACAATGCCGTTAAGATTGCAAGGAAATACAAATATACCGTAAGAATGGTAACTTTAGAGGGTGAGCTTTTGGTACCCGGCGGAGCTATCAGTGGTGGTGCTTTCAAGAACAACTCAAACCTTCTCGGAAGGCGAAGAGAAATGGAAGATCTTGAAGCTAATGTAAAGAAGTACAAGCAGAAGGTAGAAGATACTCAGGCTGAGATTGATGGCCTTAAATCCAAGAGAAATGAGCTTCGCACTCTTGCAGAAGAATTAAGGACTGAACTTCAGGGAAAGTTCATTGCTCAGAACACTGCCAGGATCAACGTTGAAAACGAGGAGAAGAAGCAGGAAGAGCAAAAGGGTTCATACTCAGACCTTAAGACAGAAAATGCCGAGATTGAGAGTAAGCTCAGCGAAATAGCTGCTGAGAAGGAACAGGCTCTTTTGCAGTTGAAAGAATCTGAAGAACTCGAGAAACAGTGCTCAGAGAAAGTTCAGACCTTCCAGGGTCAGCTCGAAACTCTCCATCAGGACGAAGAGGTCAAGAACGAAAAGGTTGCAAAATGGGATATCGAGTACGAGAAATTCGTACAGAAGCAGGATTTCCAGAAGCAAAACCTTGACCGTATCAATGCAGATATCGAAAGTGAAGAGGAAGCATTAGAAGAAATCCTTGAGACCATCAAGAAAAATGATGAGTCTCTTGCGCAGAGTAAAAAGGATATCGAAGAGATAAAGCTCACTATAGAAGCTTCTACAGATGTCCAGACAGATGCAACCAAGGAACTTGAAGAAAAGAAAGAAGCCAAGAATGCGCTTTCTGTTTCTCAGAAGGAATTCTTTGATAAGACACAGGAACTCAACAAGCAGATGTCTGACCTTGAAAAAGAGGTAATAAGACTTGTTGGTAAGAAAGAGAGAGCTCAGGAATCCATCGAATCTCAGATCAACTACATGTGGAACGAGTATGAGATTACTCTTGCAGATGCAGCACAGATGAGAGATGAAGAGATGACTGATATTCCATCCATGAGGAAGGAAACACATACTCTCAAGGATTCTATCAAAAAGCTTGGTGACGTAAATGTAAATGCCATTGAGGACTACAAGAACCTCATGGAGAGATATACCTTTATGAAGACACAGCATGATGATCTTATCGAGGCTGAGCAGCAGCTTAAAGAGATTATTAAAGACCTTGATGAATCTATGAGAAAGCAGTTCATCGAGCAGTTCGAACTCATCAACAAAGAGTTTGATAAAGTCTTCAAAGAGATGTTCGGAGGCGGACACGGTGCACTTGAACTTGCTGAGGATGAAGACGTTCTTGAAGCAGGAATCAGGATCAATGCACAGCCACCGGGCAAGAAACTTGTTAATATGATGCAGATGTCCGGAGGAGAGAAGGCCCTTACTGCAATAGCTCTTTTGTTTGCTATTCAGAACTTAAAGCCTTCACCATTCTGTCTGCTTGATGAGATTGAGGCGGCTCTCGATGAGAATAACGTTGTACGTTTTGCCAAATATCTTCACAAGCTTGCAAGCACACAGTTTATTGTTATTACTCACAGAAGAGGTACAATGGAAAGTGCCGACAGACTATACGGAATCACCATGCAGGAGAAGGGTGTATCTACCCTTGTCAGCGTAAACCTGATTGATAAGGAGCTTACAAACTAATGGCAAAAGGCTTTTTTGCAAAACTTCAGATCGGACTTGCCAAGACCAGAGATAAATTTCTTTGGGGAATGGACAATGTCTTTTACGATGATGCATTTGTAGATGAGGAGTTCTATGAAGAACTTGAAGAAGTCCTTATTATGGCTGATATCGGCATCAACGCAACCAGCAGGATCATTGATAAACTAAGGGCTCAGGTCAAGGAACAGGGAATTATTCACCGTGCCAAGTGCAAAGAGCTCCTGGTTCAGAATATCAGAGAACAGATGAGAACTGATGGTGATGACTACAGCTTTGAGAACAAGAAGACAGTAATCTTTATCATTGGTGTTAACGGCGTCGGTAAGACAACGACTGTTGGTAAGCTTGCTTCCATTTACAGAAATAAAGGCAAGAAAGTAATTATCGCAGCTGCCGATACTTACAGAGCTGCAGCAACTGAGCAGCTTGCTACCTGGGCTGAGAGAGCTCAGACTCCCATAATAACAGGACGTGAGGGAGGAGATCCGGCCAGCGTTATCTATGATGCAACATCAGCTTTTAAAGCAAGGGACTGCGATATTCTGATTGTTGATACTGCCGGAAGACTTCATAACAAGAAAAACCTGATGGAAGAGCTTGCCAAGATGAACAGGATCATTGACAAAGAGCTTCCCGGAATCTGGCGCGAGAACTTCATTGTTCTTGACGGTACAACAGGCCAGAATGCCATCAATCAGGCAAGAGAATTCGGAGAAGCAGCCGACCTTACAGGTATAGTTCTTACAAAGCTTGACGGAACTGCCAAAGGTGGTATTGCCGTTGCTATCGTATCCGAGCTTAATATCCCCGTTAAATATGTGGGTGTCGGCGAGGGTATTGATGACCTTGAGAGATTTAATTCAGATGAATTTGTCGATGCACTCTTTGATGTAGAAAGAGATGATGCAGAGACTGATAATGATAAAGATGAAGAAAATAAAGAGGAACAGGAGAATAGCAATGGCTGACGAAAACAAGATGACCCTGGACAAATTTGAAGAAGCGTATGAAGATGTCAAGAAAGTAACCCTTGATACCAAACTCATTTACAGTGACTACTGGAGCTCAGTTACTGGTGGTAAGGTTTATTTAAAGCCTGAAAACCTTCAGAGAACCGGTGCTTACAAGGTAAGAGGTGCTTATTACAAGATCACAACTCTTACAGATGAAGAGCGCAGTAAGGGACTTATTACAGCATCTGCCGGCAATCACGCACAGGGTGTAGCATACGCTGCAAAACAGTACGGAGTAAAGGCTGTTATCTGCATGCCTACTTCAACTCCTCTTATCAAAGTTAACAGAACCAAGGCGCTTGGTGCAGAAGTTGTACTCTACGGAGACGTATACGATGAGGCATACCAGAAAGCCCTTGAGCTTGCCAAGGAAAACGGATATACACTGGTTCATCCTTTTGATGATCTTGATGTAGCAACAGGTCAGGGCACAATAGCCATGGAGATTATTAAGGAACTTCCTACAGTCGATGTGATCCTTGTACCAATCGGTGGAGGCGGACTTGCAACAGGCGTTTCAACACTTGCCAAGCTCCTTAATCCCAAGATCAAGGTAATAGGTGTAGAGCCCGCCGGTGCTAATTGCATGCAGGAGTCATTTAAGGCAGGACATGTGGTAACGCTTCCTTCAGTAAACACAATTGCTGACGGTACAGCTGTTAAGACTCCCGGAGAGCATATTTTCCCTTACCTTCGTAAGAACATTGATGAGATAATCACTGTTCCCGATGAAGACCTTGTTGTTTCATTCCTTGATATGGTTGAGAACCACAAGATGGTGGTTGAGAACTCCGGTCTTTTATCTGTTGCAGCGCTCAAGCAGCTTGATCTTAAGGATAAGAAGGTTGCATGCGTACTTTCCGGCGGAAACATGGATATCATCACCATGTCTTCAGTTGTTCAGCAGGGTCTTATCATGAGAGACCGTATATTTACGGTTTCAGTTCTTTTACCTGATAAGCCAGGTGAATTATCAAGAGTTTCAGGAATTATAGCCGAAGTAAAAGGAAATGTTATAAAATTAGAGCATAACCAATTTGTTTCAATAAACAGAAACGCTGCAGTTGAGCTTAGAATCACTCTGGAGGCATTTGGAACCGAGCATAAGGAGCAGATAATGAAAGCTCTTAACGACAACGGTTACAAACCCAGAATCGTAAGGACCAATATTTAATGAATTCAAAGAAAATATCACCAAAGAAGAGACTCAAGGAGTATCTGATAATAACATTTGCAGCTCTAATCTACGGAGTTGGAAC
Source organism: Butyrivibrio sp. VCB2001 (assembly GCF_000423965.1). Classification (NCBI taxonomy): domain Bacteria; kingdom Bacillati; phylum Bacillota; class Clostridia; order Lachnospirales; family Lachnospiraceae; genus Butyrivibrio; species Butyrivibrio sp. VCB2001. The sequence goes on from NZ_AUIZ01000008.1 coordinate 180,940, forward strand.
GAGTCTTTTGGTAGACCCAAATAACCTTGCACCCGGTGGAATGACCGGTCTTGCAATTGTACTTAACAGGCTTGTTGGAATAGGAACAGGTATGTGGTTTCTTATACTGAACATACCTATTCTTCTCATAGCCATTATGAAATTCGGCATAAGATTTACCATTTCAACAATTTATGCCACAACAATGATTTCTGTATTTACGGATCTGTGTACCAAGTACTTCGGACAGTACATAATACACGATATGATCCTTGCTGTTACCATCGGAAGTGCCATGACTGCCGTTGCTATCGGACTGATATTTAAATGTCATGCCACAAGTGGTGGTACGGATGTTATAATTAAACTGTTAAGGCTTCGGTACCCTCATATTAAAACCGGAATTCTCTATATCATGACTGATATGATAGTTCTGGTGATAGCAGCTATAGTATTTAACGATCTTGCAGCTGCTATGTATTCTTTCTTATCAGTTCTCGTTGTCAGCGCAGTTGTTGACTTTGTTCTGTACGGAAGAGACAGTGCCAAGCTTATTTACATCATTTCAGACAGACCGGACATTATTACAGCAAGGCTGTTAGATGAGCTGGATATCGGTGCAACACATGTATTCGCTCAGGGGGCATACAGCGGAGAGAAAAAGAAAGTAATAATGTGCGCTATCAAAAAGAGACTCTCACCTCTTGCTGAAGACATCGTAAGAGAAGAGGATCCAAACGCATTTATGATCATTACCAGTGCAAGTGAGATCTTCGGTGAGGGATACAAAAGCTATTTCGACGAGAGAATGTAAGGTATGAATAATTCAGGGGATTACAGAGTTCGCAGGGGTGTCAGAAATACACAAAATATAGTATCTATTATCTTCCTTAGTCTGGTGGCGCTGATGGCGCTGACCTTCAGCATTGTTCTTCTTATCAGAAATGCCAACCTTCAGAGACAGGAAGATGCCATAAGGAGTGAGCTTGATGCTCTGAATCAGGAAGGCTATTATACTGAGGCAGAGGCATCAAAGCTTGTCGAAGACGCAAAAGAAGAAGCTGCGGAAGAGACAAAGAACTCCATCAGAGCAATGATCCAGCAAAAACTTGAAAATGGAGACGGAGCTACTAGCACTATCAGATCTCTTTTCCCGGATCAGATAGTTGTCGCAAGTTCCGGCAGATATTATTTCTTCCCGATTCTTGATGAGATTGAGCATCATGGATTCGGAGAGGAAGATTTTGAGTTTGACGAGAACGGTTTTCTTACATACGTAGGAGATGATTCTACCGTTGAAGTCAAAAATGGAATCGATGTATCAAGATTTCAGGGTGAGATCGACTGGAAGAAGGTTAAGGCTGCAGGTATCGATTTTGCCATTATAAGAGCAGGCCTTCGCGGTACAACAGAAGGTAAGCTCCTTGTAGATGACTTCTTTGAGGCTAATATTGAAGGCGCAACAGAAAATGGCATCGACGTTGGTGTTTACTTTTATTCACAGGCGCTTGATGAAGATGAGGCAAAAGAGGAAGTTCAGCTTATACTTGACCTTATCGAGCCCTACAAGATCAAATATCCTGTTGTTATTGATGTAGAGTCTGCAGAATCCGATTCAGCAAGAACTGTTGACCTCTCAACGGATGATTATGAGCTTGTTGTTAAGACTTTTTGCGATATGGTCTCTAATGCAGGCTACACACCTATGATCTATGGTAATGTAAAGAGCTTCACGCTTCTGATGGATGCAATTGATGTCGACAATTACGATATCTGGATCGCATATTACGGAACACCTCTTTATTATCCTTATCACTTTAATATCTGGCAGTATACATCATCCGGAAGGGTTGATGGAATCGACGGAGACGTAGACCTTAACATCTGTATAACGGATTATTGATATGGAAAATGGATATGATGCTTCATTATCTTATGAAGCTTATGAGCAAAAAGGATATTTGAACGAGGATTTTCATTTCTTTCATATTAAGACAGAAGAGTCCTTTGATATACCTTTTCACTATCACGACTTTCATAAACTTATCTTAATACTTGATGGAACAGTCAAATATAACATCGAAGGGCTTGAGTACGATCTTATGCCCTTCGATTTTGTGCTTGTTAACAGATTTATGATACATAAGCCGGAAATTGAAGCGCAGCCAAAGGGCAGAGGATACGACAGGATAATTCTTTATCTTTCCGATGATTTTCTAAGTAAGTACGGCCTTTTGGATTCATTTGATAAGGCAAAAGAGCTAAAGAGCTATGTGGTAAGGTTTCCTGCAAATATCAGTGCAGAAATCTTTAATATGTTTGAAACTGTTGAAGCAGATGAAAAGAAACAGGATAAAGAATATGCCGGAAGGCTTACAACACGCCTGGATCTGATGAAAGCGCTTATCGCTTTTAATAAAGCCTGCATTATGGAAGACTTTGGATTTAAGCCTGAGGCCAGATATAACCGAAAGATTATAGAGATAATCGAGTATATCGGAAATAACTTAAACAAAGACCTCTCAATTGATCTTTTGGCTGATAAGTTTTACATGAGCAAGTACCATATGATGCGTACTTTCAAGAACGAGACCGGGTATTCAATCCATCAGTATATCTCGGAGAAGCGCATTCTTCTTGCAAGAAGCTACATCATGGGAGGAATGCCTGCAACAAATGCCTGCATAGAATGTGGCTTTCGGGATTATTCATCCTTTAGCAGAGCATTTAAAAACCAGCTTGGGATAATGCCTTCAGAAGTTAAGATATAGGCGTCAAGAAAAAATACTTGACACCTATATTTTTTTTGTATATTATACTCATTGTGCATATTTGAGGATGAGGTTAACTATGGAGAAAATCGTTGAACAGGGTTTGCTGTACGATTTCTACGGCGAACTGCTTACAGAACATCAAAAGCAGATATATGAAGCAGCTGTTTACAACGATATGTCCCTGACCGAGATTGCCGATGAACACGGTATCAGTAAACAGGGAGTACATGATCTTATAAAAAGATGCACGAAATCACTTCAGGAATATGAGGATAAGCTCCACATGATCAGACGCTTTGAGGCAATCAAGACTCAGGCTGAGAGACTTAGGGATGCATCCGGCGGAGATAGAAATCTTTTGGATATTTCTGAAAAGATATTAGAGGAGCTTGGTTAATGGCTTTTGAAAGTCTTACTGATAAACTTCAAAACGTATTTAAAGGCCTAAAGAGCAAGGGTGTCCTCACCGAGGCAGATGTTAAGACTGCTTTAAAAGAAGTAAAGATGGCTCTTCTTGAAGCTGATGTAAGCTTTAAGGTGGTTAAGCAATTTATAAACTCCGTACAGGAGAGAGCTATCGGTGAAGGAGTACTAAACGGTCTTAATCCCGGACAGATGGTCATCAAAATTGTTAATGAAGAGATGACCTCTCTTATGGGATCTGAAACAACCGAGATTCAGTTTCAGCCTGTAAATGAGATAACTGTTCTTATGATGTGCGGTCTTCAGGGTGCAGGTAAGACAACTACAGCAGCCAAGATAGCAGGTAAGATCAAGCTTAAAGGCAGAAAGCCACTTCTTGTTGCCTGCGACGTTTACAGACCTGCAGCTATAGATCAGCTGAAGATCAATGCTGACAAACAGCAGGTAGATTTCTTTTCAATGGGGACTGACGTAAGTCCTGTTGAAATAGCTAAGGCTTCAATCGATCACGCCAAGAAGAACAACAATAACGTTGTTATCATCGATACAGCTGGTCGACTTCAGATAGATGAAGCAATGATGAAGGAGCTCATTGACATCAAGGAAGCGGTAACTGTTCATCAGACACTTCTGGTAGTTGATGCAATGACCGGTCAGGATGCAGTAAATGTAGCATCTGAGTTCAACGAGAAGGTTGGAGTTGACGGTATAATCCTCTCCAAGATGGACGGCGACTCAAGAGGTGGTGCGGCTCTTTCGACAAAAGCAGTTACAGGTAAGCCTATTCTCTATGTTGGTATGGGTGAGAAACTCTCAGACCTTGAGCAGTTCTATCCCGACAGAATGGCCAGCAGAATCCTTGGAATGGGTGACGTACTAAGTCTCATCGACAAGGCAGTTGAAGCCAACGCTCAGATGGATGCTGAAAAAGAAAAAGAGATGGCCCAGAAGATGAAAAAGGGCAAACTCGATTTTGAGATGTATCTTGAGAGCATGAAGCAGATGAGAAACATGGGCGGACTTGGCGCTATCATGGGAATGCTTCCCGGAATGGGCAAGATCGGTGATGATCAGCTTCCTGATGAGAAAGAACTCGCAAGGTTAGAGGCTATAGTTCTTTCAATGACTCCCGAGGAGCGCAAGAATCCCAAGCTTATGAGTCCACAGAGGAAATACAGGATCGCCAAGGGGTCAGGTAATGACATCGCAGCTGTCAACAGATTCATCAAACAGTTCGAGCAGATGAACAAGATGATGAAGCAGATGCCCGGCCTTATGGGAGGCAAGAGAGGATTCGGTAAGTTCGGTAAATTCGGTAATCCTTTCGGCGGCAAGTTTTTCTAAAGATATGTCTTTACAGCAATAGCTGTTTGATACATATAAAACTAACAACAATAATTTAATTATTTAAATGGAGGAAATTTAAAATGGCAGTAAAAATCAGATTAAAGAGAATTGGTAAGAAGAAGGTTCCTTTCTACAGAATCATTGTTTCAGATTCAAAGGCTCCTGTACAGGGTAAGTTCATCGAGGAGATCGGAACATACGATCCTAACACAGATCCCAGCACAGTTAAGGTTAACGAGGAGCTTGCTAAGAAGTGGCTTTCAAACGGTGCACAGCCAACTGAGTCTGTAGCTAAGTTATTCAGACAGGCCGGCATTCAGAAATAATATTTTTCTTTTTCATTAATATGCCGGAGGTTAATCATGAAAGATTTAGTTGAAGTTATCGCAAAAGCGCTTGTTGATAACCCCGATGAGGTTGTTGTAACCGAGAAAAAGGACGGGCGTAATATAATGATCGAGCTTCATGTTGCACCTTCAGACATGGGCAAGGTAATTGGTAAACAGGGCCGTATTGCCAAGGCAATCCGCGCTGTAGTCAAGGCAGCATCAACAAGAGAAAACATCAAGGTTGATGTAGAAATTGTTTAATTAAGGATAGCCGAATAAGATATATTTCTTATTCGGCTTTTTTTCTAAGGAGAACAATGAATTACCATATTATGACTCTTTTCCCTGAAATGATAGAGCAGGGGCTCTCTACGAGTATAATAGGAAGAGCAATAGAAAAGGGCTTCATTTCCTTTGAGGCTATAAATATAAGAGACTATTCAGGTGACCTCAAACACCATAAGGTGGATGATTACACCTATGGCGGCGGAGCAGGCATGCTTATGCAGGCTCAGCCTATATATGACTGTTATAAAGCAATTGAAGAGAAAATTGATTCAAAACCAAGAGTAATATATGTAACTCCTCAAGGCTCGGTATTTACTCAAAAAATGGCTGCAGAGTTTGCACAGGAAAAAGACCTTGTGTTTTTGTGTGGACATTATGAGGGCGTAGATGAAAGAGTTCTGGAAGAGATTGTTACAGACTATGTCTCGATCGGAGACTATGTCCTTACCGGAGGAGAGCTTCCGGCTATGGTCATGATAGATGCAATATCAAGGCTTGTTCCCGGTGTTTTAAACAACGATGAGTCAGCACTGACCGAGAGCTTTGGAAACGGCCTTTTGGAATATCCTCAGTACTCAAGACCTGAGGAATGGATGGGTAAAAAAGTACCGCCGATTCTTTTATCAGGTGATCACAAGAAGGTTGATGAGTGGAGACTTGAGCAGTCCCTTATCAGAACTAAAGAGCGAAGGCCGGATCTCTACGAACAGTACATGATCGAGAATCCGCCTAAACCGGAGAAAAAGAAACGCAAGAGAAAACCTAAGCCGGAAACGGAAGGAGAATAAATGACAGAATCATTTCAGGTTGGAGTAATTGCATCAACACACGGTCTTGCAGGAGAAGTGAACGTATTTCCCACTACTCAGGACCCGGATAGATTTAAAAAGCTTAAAAAAGTTACTCTCCATACCCAGAAGGGTGAGGAGATCCTTTTGGATGTCGTAAGCGCAAGATTCTTTAAAAAGTTTGTAATTGTTAAGTTCAAGCAGTTTAACAACATAAACGAAGTTGAAAAATTCAGGGGATGCGAACTGACAATTGACAGAAAAGATGCCATTAAGCTGGAGAAGGGCGAGTATTACTGTGCAGATCTCATCGGACTTACAGTTGTAGATGAGGAAGGTGTTGAACTTGGTACACTCACAGAAATTCTTCAGACAGGTGCCAATGACGTCTACGAGATGACTTTAAAAGACAGTGAAGAGAAGATTTATATTCCTGCGATAAAAGACTGTGTAAAAGAAATCGATATTGATGCAGGAAAGATCACTATTCATGTGATGCCGGGGCTTCTTGGCTGAGTTATTGCCTTAAAATAGGTCGCAAGAGTTGTTAAAAATCATTAATTGGATTATAATATAAGTTAAATATATTTAGTATGTATAACTTTGCGCATACAAGATGTTGGGGTGAAAATTATGGTAGATTATACAGAAGGTGCCGGATATCAGTACCATACACATGTTAAACCGGGAGACGTAGGAAGATATGTCCTTTTAACAGGAGATCCCGGCAGATGTGAATCTATTTCAAAACTCTTTGATAATCCCGTATTTGTCGCTCAGAATAGAGAATATACTACATATACAGGTACACTTTGTGGTGAGAAGGTAAGTGTTATATCCCATGGAATCGGCGGTGCTTCAACAGCAATCTGCGTTGAGGAGCTTGCCAAATGTGGAGCTGACACTTTTATTCGCATGGGTACATCAGGTGGAATGCAGGAAGAAGTAATAGGTGGCGATATTGTTATTGCAAACGGAGCCATCAGAGCAGAAGGAACATCCAAGGAATATGCTCCTATCGAATATCCTGCTGTCGCTAATTTTGATGTTGTAAATTGTGAACTTCCTCTATAATTAACTCTCGTTACTCATCTTCGTCTTCTTCATCGTCCCACTCATCCCAATCAGGATACTGCTCAACACTTCCAACAGCCTTAAGCAGTGTCGGTGGTTTCTTTCTTGATTCTTCCTCAATCTTCTGAACGTGTATTGTGAACATCCAGTCATCACCATAATCGTAATGCAAAGAAAAGTTCTGTCCTTTTACCAGTTTGATCTCATCGATGGCTATGTCAGTTGAAGGACTACCATCCTCTGGATCATACTGATAACTGTACTCGCTGTACATTCTATTATCCATGCAGAATTCATACAGATG